>DATMES010000015.1 GCA_035556555.1 Frankiaceae bacterium | reverse complement strand
GGGTTGGGCCGACGCGGGTGCGCGGGCGCCGCTCGTCCGGGGTTGACCGCCGTTCTTGTGGTGGTCCAGCGCCAAAGGGGCTCCTGCCCAGCACGATCCAGGCCCAGCGCGAGCCAGGATGGAAAAGGCTCCGGGTTGCGGGCCGTGCGGGGAAAAAGCGCAGATCGCACCCCGATCAGAGCGAAGGCGCTCACCTGGGACGCGGCCGGTCACGCTCGGCCACCATCAGGCCGTTCCACCCAGGCTGTACCCGACGAGGTCGCCGCCGCCGCGCAGCGCAGCCCGCGCCGTGTCGACAAAGTCGTCCAGCGCGTACGGCGCCTGAGAGACAGACGCGCCGTGCCCCGGCAGATCGGGAAGCACGCAGTCACCGCCGAGCAGGTCGGCCAGGCCGGCCAGTTGGGGCCCAGAGGCGAGAGCACCGTGCAGGAGCACGGTCCGCCGCTGCTCCGTAGCGCCGATAATGTACATTATGTCAAGTCAATGGAGGGAGCCGGTCCCCCTTCGCGATGCCGCCGCAGCACCGCGACCTCGATCCCGAGACCGATCGCGACGAGCAGGCCGTTGAGGACGAAGAACGCCGCCGGCCTGTGCTCGTAGTCGAAGACCAGCTGAAGGCCGCCCGCGGCGACCCAGAGCAGCCCGGCGAAGCCCGGCGAGACGCCGACGACCCGGCGCCGGAACGCCTCCCGCGTCGAGACCGCCAGCCATGCGACACAGACCACCGCCAGAACACCGCCGAGAACGGCCCACGTGGCATCGGACTCCGCCACGGCGTCGAACGCCATCCGCATGGTGACCACGGTCAGCCACGCGGCGACGCCCGCGAGCCGCGGCCAGGCCGGGCCGGGCGGCGCGGGGCCCAGCACCCGGTCGTCGAGCCGGCGAAGGCGTTCGAAGAATTTCACGGTGAACCTTAGGGACTAATCCGGACATGACCCGCAAACCACCCGTATTGACCATAGCCTCGGGGTGGTCGCGGTCGTTGTATTGGGTACACCAGCAACGGAGGCCGAGACCATGTGCCCGCACCAGACCCAGTGCCCAGAGGCCAGCTCCCCCGACCACGACGCCGCGCGCGTCGTCGCGTCCCACCCCGAGCAGGGCTGGTCGCTCCTCTGCAACGGCATCGTCCGCTTCGACGACACGGGTGAGCTGCTGCCCGACGGCCGGGTCCAGGCTCCGACCCGTCCGCTCGTCCGGCGCGCCGCGTAACCGAACCCATCGGCTCCGCGGCGGCTCTCCACCCGTGAGAGCAAGCCCCTCTGAAGGTGACCGTCATGTGCCCCCACTTCCCCCCTTGCCCCCCGGCCGACTCCCCTGACTCCGGCGCCGCGATCGTCGTGGCCTCCCACCCCGAGCAGGGCTGGCTCCTCCTCTGCAACGGCGTCGTCCGCTTCGACGACAGCGGCTGCCTCCTCCCCGACGGCCGCGTCGCCTGACCTACGCCAGCACGTACTCCCACCCAGGCCGCCACGCGAACGGCGCCACCACGAGCTCCTCGAGCCGCTCCCCCTTCAGCAGGTGGTCGAGCGCCCAGCGGTTCGCCGCGTGGCCGACCAGCGCGACCCGTTCGCCGTCGCGTTCCCGCGCGAGGTCCGCGAGGAACGACGCCGTCCGCGCGACGACGTCGCGGTAGCTCTCGCCGCCGGGGAACGCCACGTCGACCCGCGCGAGCCGCTCGGCATGCAGGCGTTCGACCGGCATGCCGTTCCAGTCGCCGTAGTCGCACTCGCGCAGCCGGGCGTCGTACAGCACGGGGATCCCGCTGCCGCCGAACGCGATCTCCGCGGTCTCCACGGCGCGGCGCAGGTCGGAGGCGTAGACGGCGGAGACGTCCGTACGCCGCTCCCCCGAGCTCGGCGGCCTCCGCGCGGCCGCGTGGCGAGAGCGCGCCGGGCAGCCAGCCGGTCGCGACGCCGGCCTCGTTGTCGGTGGTGGTCGCGTGGGTCTCGTACACGATCTCCAAGGCCACGCGGCTATGGTCGCACCGATGCCCGAGGAGACCCGACCGCTCGCCGTCGTCGACATCGACGGCGTCGTCGCCGACGTACGCCACCGCCTCCACCACATCGAGTCCCGCCCGAAGGACTGGGCGTCGTTCTTCGCGACCGCCGGCGAGGACCCGCCGCTGGCCGAGGGCGTGGCCCGGGTCCGCGCGCTCCTGGACGACCACGACGTCGTCTACCTGACCGGCCGCCCCGAACGCCTCCGCCGCGTCACCGAGCGCTGGCTCGAGCGCCACGGCATCTCCGGTACGCGGCTCGTCATGCGCCGCGGCGGCGACTTCCGCGCGGCGAAGGAGACGAAGGCCGAGGAGCTGCGCCGGCTGGCCCGCGGCCGCACGGTCGCGATCGTCCTCGACGACGACCCCGAGGTGTGTACGGCGCTCCGCGACGCGGGCTGGCCGGTCGAGCAGGCGACGTGGGTCCCCCACTCCCGCACGCTGCGTACGGCGCAGGAGCGCGAGGGCCGGACCTAGACGACCGCCGGGGTACGGCGCCGCCACCCGAGGGTCTGCGCCAGCGTGCCCGCCGCGACGAGCGCGAAGCCGAGCGCCAGGAGGCGCAGCGCGTCGGTGCCGGTGGCCGGCATGCCGCCGCCGTCGCCACGGCCGTCGCCGCCGGAGCCGACGTCGGTGCCGGGCGGGGGCGCGACCGGGGGCGGCTCCACCGGCGGGGGCTCGACGGGCGGGGGCTCGACCGGCGGCGGGGGCAGCGCGTTGACGGTCAGCGAGACCGACGCGACGGAGAGGCCGCCGTTGCCGTCGGAGACGGTGTACGTGAACGAGTCCGGGCCCGCGTAGCCGAGGGCCGCGACGTACGTGCAGAACGACGCCGCGCAGGTCACCGTGCCGTGCGCCCCGTCGGTCCAGTCCACGACGGACAGCAGGTCGCCGTCGGCGTCGGCGTCGTTGGTGAGGACCTGGATGACGACCTTCTTGCCCTCCACGACGACCGCGCCGGTGTCGGCGATGGGCGCGGGCGCGTCGTTGACGGGCGTCACGGTGATCGCGGCGAGCGCGGTCGCCACTCCCCCGGCGCCGTCGGAGATCGTGTACGTGAACGCGTCGGCGCCGTTGTAGTTGGCCTCCGGCGTGTACGTGCACCCGGTCGCGTCGCACACGACGGTGCCGTGCAGCGGCTCGACGATGACGGTGATCGCCAGCGGGTCGAGGTCGACGTCGGAGTCGTTGCCGAGCACCGGCACGAACACGACCGTGTCCTCGTCGGTCGTCACGGCGTCGTCGAGCGCGACCGGGGTGTCGTTGACGGCGTCGACGGTCAGCGTGACGGTCGCGGTCGCTTCTCCCCCGTTGCCGTCGGAGACGGTGTACGTGAACGAGTCGGTGCCGTGGAAATCGTTGTTGGGCGTGTACGTGCAGACGGTCGCCGTGCAGGTCACGGTGCCGTTGGCCGGCTGCGAGAACGACAGCACGGACAGCCCGTCGAGGTCCACGTCGGTGTCGTTGCCGAGGACCGCGACGTCCACGGTGCCGTCCTCGTCGAGGGTCGCGGCGTCGGGCAGCGCGACGGGCGCGTCGTTGTCGCCGGTGACCGTGAGCGTGACGGTGGCGGTGACCGAGACGGTGCCGTCCGAGACGGTGTACGTGTACGAGTCGGGGCCGTTGTAGTCCTGGCCCGGCGAGTACGTGCACCCGCTCGCGTCGCAGACGACGGAGCCGTGCATGCCGTCGGTCCACGACACGACGGTCAGGACGTCGCCGTCGACGTCGGAGTCGTTGTCCAGTACGTCCGTCGTGACCGGGTTGTCCTCGACCGTGCTGTCGGTGTCGTCGCCGAGGACCGGCGTGTCGTTGACCGGCGTCACGGTCACGGAGACGGTCGCCGTGTCCGTGCCGCCGTTGCCGTCGGAGACCGTCACCGTGAACGAGTCGGGGCCGTGGTAGTCGGCATCGGGCGTGTACGTGCACGTCGCGCCCGCGCAGGTCACGGAGCCGTGCAGGCCCTGCGTCCAGGAAGCCGCCGCGAGGACGTCGTTCTCGGTGTCCGTGTCGTTGCCGGTGACGTTGACCGTGACGGCGTTGTCCTCGGCGGTGGTCGTCGTGTCGTCGCCGGCGACGGGCGCGTCGTTGACGGCGGTCACGGTCAGCGTGACGGTCGCGGTCGAGGTGCCGCCGGCGCCGTCGGAGATCGTGTACGTGAACGAGTCGGGGCCGTTGTAGTCGCCGCCGGGCGTGTACGTGCACACGGTCGGCGTGCAGCTCACGGTCCCGTGGGCGGCCGCGGTGTTGGACGAGATGGACAGCGGGTCGCCGTCGACGTCGGTGTCGTTCGCGCGCACCGTGATGACGATCGCGGTGTCCTCGGCGGTCGTCCTGCTGTCCCCCACCGCGACGGGCGCGTCGTTGACGGCGGTCACGGTGATCGAGACGGTCGCGGTCGCGGAGCCGCCGGCGCCGTCGGAGATCGTGTACGTGAACGAGTCGGCGCCGTTGTAGTTGGACCCCGGCGTGTACGTGCACGTCGTCGCCCCGCACGTCACGGTGCCCGCCGACGCCGGCGAGTGCGACACGATCGTCAGGGAGTTGCCCTCGGTGTCGGTGTCGTTGCCGACCACGCCGATGACGATGGCCGTGTCCTCGGGGGTCGACCGGGCGTCGTTGACCGCGACCGGGGCGTCGTTGACCGGCGTCACGGTCAGCCCGACGGTGGCGGTCGAGGTGCCGCCGTTGCCATCGGAGATCGTGTAGGTGAACGAGTCGCCGCCGAAGTAGTCGGCGTCCGGCGTGTACGTGCACGCCGTCGCGGTGCAGCTCACGGTGCCGTGCGCCGGCTGGGTGAACGCCGTGATCGTCAGCGCATCGCCGTCGACGTCGGAGTCGTTGTTGCGCAGCGCGACCATGGTCAGCGCCGTGTCCTCGGCGGTGGTCCGCGCGTCGTTGCCGGCGACGGGGGCGTCGTTGACGCTCGTGACCGTGATCGTCACGACCGCGGTGTCGGACCCGCCGGAGCCGTCGGAGACGGTGTAGGTGAAGGTGTCGGTGCCGTGCGCGTTGGCGTTCAGCGTGTACGTGCAGGCCGACGGCGTGCAGGACACGGTGCCGAACGAGCCGTTCGTCCAGCCGGTCACGCTCAGCGCGTCGAGGTC
>DATMES010000014.1 GCA_035556555.1 Frankiaceae bacterium | reverse complement strand
CGGCGCCCAGGGCGCCGGCTCCCACAAGAACGGCGCCCACGGCTCCGACCTGGTGCTGCCCGTCCCCGACGGCACCGTCGTCCGCGACGCCGACGGCGCGGTGCTCGCAGACCTGGTCGGCGCGGGCACCGAGCTGGTGGTCGCCCAGGGCGGACGCGGCGGGCTCGGGAACGCGGCGCTGGCGTCGACCAAGCGCAAGGCGCCCGGGTTCGCCCTCAAGGGTGAGCCCGGCGACGACCGCACGATCATCCTCGAGCTCAAGGTCGTGGCCGACGTCGGCCTGGTCGGGTTCCCCAGCGCCGGCAAGTCGAGCCTGGTCGCTGCCATGTCGCGGGCCCGGTCCAAGATCGCCGACTACCCGTTCACGACGCTGGTGCCCAACCTCGGCGTCGTCACCGCCGGGGACGTCGTCTTCACCGTGGCGGACGTACCCGGGCTCATCCCCGGCGCTTCGCAGGGCAAGGGGCTCGGGCTGGAGTTCCTGCGACACGTGGAGCGCTGCAAGATCCTCGTCCACGTCGTGGACCTCGCGACCCAGGAGCCTGGCCGAGACCCGCTGTCGGACATCGACGCGATCGAGGAGGAGCTGGCGGCGTACGGCGGCCTTGCCGACCGCCCCCGCCTCGTCGTCCTCAACAAGGTCGACGTCGCGCAGGACATGGCCGACCTCGTGCACAACGCCGTCGCCGAGCGCGGGCTGCCCGTCTACGAGACCTCCGTCGCGACCCACCAGGGCGTGCAGCAGCTGACGTACGCGCTCGCCGAGGCCGTCCGCGCCGCCCGCGCGGCCGAGCCGCCGCCCGAGGCGACGCGCATCGTGCTGCGCCCCAGGGCCGTGGACGACAGCGGCTTCACCGTGCGGGAGGAAGGCGGCGGGTACGTCGTCCGCGGCGAGCGCGTCGAGCGCTGGGTCCGCCAGACCAACTTCGACAACGACGAGGCCGTCGGCTACCTCGCCGACCGGCTCGCCCGCGTCGGTGTCGAGGACGCGCTGCGCAAGGCGGGTGCCGAGGCGGGGGCCGAGGTGACGATCGGGGACTGGACGTTCGACTGGGAGCCCGCGACGGAGGAGACGTTCCAGGGCACCCGGCGCGGCGAGGACCCGCGCTTCGCCGCCGCGTCGTCGCGGCAGTCGGCCGACGAGCGGCTCGCCGAGAAGAAGGCCCGCCGCGTTCCGGGCGAGTACGACGAGGACGACGAGGAATGAGCCGCGAGGCCGTCGCCGCCGCGCGCCGCGTGGTCGTGAAGGTCGGCTCGTCGTCGCTCGCCTCCCCCGACGGGCACCTCGACGGCGGCCGTGTGGACGCGCTCGTCGGCGCGCTGGCGGCGCTGCGTACGGACGGCCGCGAGGTCGTGCTCGTCTCCTCCGGCGCCATCGCCGCGGGCCTCGGCCCGCTCGGCCTGGCGCGGCGGCCGAGGGACCTCGCGACGTTGCAGGCGGCGGCGTCGGTGGGGCAGGGGGCTCTCGTGCACCGCTACGCGTCGGCGTTCGCGGAGCACGGGCTCCGCGTCGGCCAGGTGCTGCTCACCGCGGAGGACGTCGTCCGCCGCGCCCACTACCTCAACGCGCGCCGCACCCTCGACCGCCTCCTCGCGCTCGGCGTCGTGCCCGTCGTCAACGAGAACGACGCCGTCGCCACCGCCGAGATCCGCTTCGGCGACAACGACCGCCTCGCCGCGCTCGTCGCCAACCTCGTCGCCGCCGACCTGCTCGTGCTGCTCTCCGACGTGGACGCGGTGTACGACCGCGACCCGCGCCGCGGCGGCGCCACCCGGCTCGCGTCGGCGTCGCTGGCCGACCTCGACGCGGTCGACGCGGGCGGGTCCGCGAGTGGCGTCGGCACCGGCGGCATGGCCACCAAGGTCGACGCCGCGCGCATCGCGGCGGGCAGCGGCGTGGCCGTCGTCGTGGCTGCCGCGTCGGCCCTGCTGGACGCCGCGCGGGGGGCCGACGTGGGGACGTACGTGCCTGCGGCGGGCCCGCGGGCGGGCTCGCGGCTGCTCTGGCTCGCGCACGCCTCGACGCCCGCGGGGCGGCTGCTGCTCGACGAAGGCGCCGTCCGCGCCGTGGTGGAGCGGCGGCTCTCGCTGCTGCCCGCGGGGGTGACCGGCGCGGAGGGGGAGTTCGCGGCGGGGGACCCCGTCGAGCTCGTCGGGCCCGACCTGCGCGTCGTCGCGCGTGGGCTCGTCAACTACGCGTCCGCCGAGCTGCCGACGCTGCTCGGTCGTTCGACTCGCGAGCTGGCTGCCGAGCTGGGACCCGCGTACGAACGGGAGGTCGTCCATCGCGACGACCTGGTGCTGCTGTGATCGCGGTGTCGACGGTCGGTCCCGAGGCGGCCGAGGAGGTGCACCGGCTGACCCAGGCGGCGTTCGCCGGCTACGACGTGCTGACCCCGCCGAGCGGCGCGCTGGCCGAGACCGTGGACGTCGTCCGCGAGCACCTCACGGCGCAACCTGGGGCGGTGGCGTACCTCGACGGCGTACCGGTGGGCGCGGCGCGGCTGATCGAGCAGGAGGGGCACCTGCACGTACGGCGGGTGGCCGTGGACCCGGCGTACCAGGGACGCGGGGTCTGCTCCGCGCTCGTCCGGCACGTCGAGGACGCGGCGCGGGCAGCGGGTCGTACGGAGCTGCGCTGCGGCGTCCGCGACCAGCTGCCCGGCAACCGCGCCCTCTTCGAGCACCTCGGCTACACCGCCGTGGCCCAGCACGACGTGTGGACCGAGCTGACCAAACGGCTCTAGTCCTCGACGGTGATGTCGCCGTCGTAGTCGCCGCGCATGAGCTTCTCGAGCGTCTCCCGCGCGGACTCGCTTCGCGTGTAGCCCTGCCCGCCGTCGGTCGCGACGATCTCCCCGTTGGACGCCTTCACACGGAAGGCCCAGTCCCCCGTGGAGCGCTTGTAGACCTCTCCCTTGCCGGCCATGCGATCTCCTCTCTCGGTGTCCGAGGCGCCACCGTACAAGTACGCTCGATCGCATGACGGACGTTCGCGCGCTCGCCGAACGCGCCAAGGCCGCCGCCGCCGACACGGCCCTGCTGTCGCGCGCGGAGAAGGACGCCGCGCTGCTCGCGATGGCATCCGCGCTGGAGGCCGCGACCGAGGAGATCGTGCGTGCCAACGACGCCGACCTCGCGCGGGGCGCTGCTCTCTCGGAGGCGCTGCGCGACCGGCTGCGGCTCACGCCGTCGCGGGTGTCGGCCATGGCCGACGGGCTGCGCGCGCTCGCGGCACTGCCCGATCCGGTGGGGGAGGTCGTGCGCGGCTCGACGCTCCCGAACGGCCTCGAGCTGCGGCAGGTCCGCGTCCCGCTCGGCGTCGTCGGGATCATCTACGAGGCCCGCCCCAACGTCACCGTCGACGCCGCCGGCATCTGCCTCAAGAGCGGCAACGCCGTCCTCCTCCGCGGCTCGTCGTCCGCCGCGTCGTCCAACGCCTGCCTCGTGTCGGTGCTGCGCCGTGCGGCCGTTGCGGCGGGGCTGCCGGAGGACGCGGTCCAGCTCGTTGCGGCGACCGAGGGGCGCGAGGACGTCAAGGAGCTCATGCGGCTGCGCGGGCTCGTCGACGTGCTCATCCCGCGCGGCGGCGCCGACCTCATCCGCAGCGTCGTCGAGGAGTCGACCGTGCCGGTCATCGAGACCGGCGTGGGCAACTGCCACGTCTACGTCGACTCCGCCGCCGACCTCGACGCGGCGCTGCGCATCGCGCTCAACGCCAAGACCTCGCGCCCGTCCGTCTGCAACGCCGCGGAGACGCTGCTCGTGCACGCTGCGGTGGCTGAGTCGTTCCTCCCCGGCGCTCTGGCCGCTCTCGCCGACGCCGGCGTGACCGTGCACGGGGACGCGGCCGTGGCGGCGTACGGCGACGTCGTGCCTGTGACCGAGGACGACTGGTACGCCGAGTACCTCTCCCTCGACCTCGCCGTCGGGGTCGTGGACTCGCTGGACGACGCCGTACGCCACATCCGCCGCTATGGGTCAGGCCACACCGAGGCGATCGTGACGACGTCGCAGGCGGCGGCGAGGCGGTTCGTGGCGACCGTCGACAGCGCGGCCGTCATGGTCAACGCGTCGACGCGGTTCACCGACGGCGGGGAGTTCGGGTACGGCGCGGAGATCGGCATCTCCACGCAGAAGCTCCACGCGCGCGGCCCCATGGGCCTGCCCGAGCTGACGTCGACCAAGTACGTCGTCGTCGGCGACGGCCACATCCGCTAGCAGTCACCGCGAGTGACACGTCGCGTTCCGTGACCGCCTCCGGGCGATTCGGGGGTGCGGATTGCTCTTTTCCCCGCACGGCCCGCAACCGGGAGCCCTTTCCATCCTGACGGCGTTGGTGGGCGCCGGCCTCAGTTGTTCTTTGAAGATCACTACGCGTGAGACCGGCTGCTGGGCTGCAGGGTCGGGCCGGCGCGGGTGCGCGGGCGCCGCTCGTCCGGGTTCGACCGGCGTTCTTGTGGTGGTCCAGCGCCAAAGGGGGCTCCTGCCCGGCACGATCCAGGCCCAGCGCCAACCACGCCGTCAGGATGGAAAAGGCTCCCGGTTGCGTACGTGGCGGGCCGTGTCGTCGCCGGCGACGGCCACGTCCGCTAGGCAGGGTGCTGCGAGAGGCAGAACGGGTTGCCCTCCGGGTCGCGCATGACCCGCCAGGACATGCCGTGCTCGCTGACGTCCTCGCCCTGCGTGGCGCCGAGGTCGAGCGCCCGCTGCGTCGCCGAGGCGAGGTCGTCGGTGTGCACGTCGACGTGGATGCGCGCCTTGCCGGGCGTCGGCTCCGCGACGCGCTGGAACACGAGGTGCGGCTCGTTCGGCTCCTTACGGCCCACGACGACCCAGGCGCCCTCCTGCCAGACGACCTCGCGGTCGAGCAGCGCGGCGTAGAACGCGGCCTGCGCGTCGGCGTCTGCGCAGTCGATCGTGACGTTGTTGACCCAGGTCCTCATACGGAATCCGCCGCTCCCTCGTAGCCCACGTGCCCGGCGAGCGCCGAGTAGTCGTCGGTGCCGTGGCCCGCGCTGACCGCGTCACGGGCCGCGGACAGGGCCGCGCGGGTCAGCGTCAGGTCGCCGTCCGCCGCGTCGAGCGCCAGCGCGAGGTCCTTCGCCATCAGGTCGAGTGAGAAGCCCGTCGGCGTGAAGTCGCCCGACTCGAGCATCGCGCGCTTGCTGTTCACCGAGATGCCGAGCGGCCCCATCGCGACGACGTCGAGGGCGTCGTTCCTGTCGATGCCGAGGTCGCCCGCGAGCCGTAACGCCTCGCCGACGCCGCCCATGGCGACGCCGAGCGTGAGGTTGATCACGAGCTTCATCGCGCTGCCCGCGCCGACCGGGCCGAGGTGGCGCACCTTCGCCGGGTCGCCCCACAGGTGCAGCAACGGCTCCGCGGCGGCGTAGTCGTCGCGCGTGCCGCCGACGAGGACGCCGAGCGTGCCGTCCGTCGCGGGCTGGACCGACCCGACGACCGGCGCGTCCACGAACCGCTCGAACCGCGCGCCCACCTCCCGCGCCACCGCCGGACCGATCGTGGACGACTCGACGACGAACACGTTCTCCGGGACCTGCCCGAGCACCTCGCGTACGGCGTCCGGCCCGAACAGCATCGTCACCGCGACCTGGGCGCCGTCGCAGGCCTCGGCGACGGTCTTCGCCTCGCGCGCCCCAGGTACGGCGCCGGGCTTGGGCGTGCGGTTCCAGACGGTCACCTCGTGGCCCGCCGCGACCACGTGCCGCGCCATCGGCGCACCCATCCGCCGAGCCCCAGGAACGCCACTCTCATGCGCCCATCCTGCCCCACACCTCTGCGCAACCGGGAGCCTTTTCCATCCTGACGGCGTGGTTGGCGCCGGGCTCAGTCGTTCTTTGAAGATCACTACGCGTGAGACCGGCTGCTGGGCTGCAGGGTTGGGCCGACGCGGGTGCGCGGGCGCCGCTCGTCCGGGGT
>DATMES010000013.1 GCA_035556555.1 Frankiaceae bacterium | reverse complement strand
GGAGCCTTTTCCATCCTGAGTGCGCAGCAGCGGCCGGATCGGCCGCGCGGCAGCGCGTGCCGGTGCGTCAACTGGGTGCACGAGCCCCCTTACTGCGCTCCAGCGCTGAGATGCCTGCGGCGCAGCGTGCTGGAGCGTCCTGGCCGAGCCAGGATGGAAAGGGCTCCCGGTTGCGTACGTGACGGACGGTGTCGTCACCGCGGGTGACCACGGTGGCGTTTCGCCAGAGCCTGCTAGGAGCCCTCGGCGCGGACCGCGTCGAGGCGGGCGCGGGCGCCGTCCAGCCAGTCCTGGCAGACCTTGGCGAGTGCCTCGCCGCGCTCCCACAGCGCGAGCGACTCCTCCAGTGCGAGGCCGCCCGCTTCGAGGCGGCGGACGACGTCCTCGAGCTCGGCCCGCGCCGCTTCGTACGAGAGCTCCTCCGCCATGGTTGAGACAATCGCAGAATGCCGCTGCGCCGCGCGACTCCCGACGACGCCCCCGACCTCGTGCGGCTGCGCCGCGTCATGTACGACGCCATGGACGTCGACCACTCCTCGCCCGAGTGGGCCGCCTCGTGCGAGGCGGTGCTGCGCGAGCGGCTCGCGTCGGGCGAGATGGCGGCGTACGTCGTCGAGGACGGCGGCCGCCTCGTCGCCGGCGGCGTCGGCATGGTCGAGCAGCGGCTTCCGGGCCCGCGCAACCCGAGCGGCCTGCACGGCTACGTCCAGTCCATGGCGACCGACCCCTCGGCGCGGCGGTGCGGGCACGCGCGCGAGGTGTTCGGCGCGCTGCTGGCGTGGTTCGAGGAGAAGGGCGTGACGCGGATCGATCTGCACGCGACCCAGTACGGCGCGCCGCTGTACCGGTCGTACGGCTTCAGCGAGCCGCCGCACCTGGAGCTGGCCCGACGACAGTGACGTCGAGCGCGCCGTCCGCGAGGCGTACGTGCAGGGCGTCACCCGTGTTCGCGTCCGCGGCCGCGCGGACCACCGCGCCGCCGGCGTCCTGCACGATCGCGTAGCCGCGGTCGAGCGTCGCCTTCGGCGACAGCGCGGTGACGCGCGCGAGGGCGGCGGCGACGTCCCGCGTCTCCTGGTCGAGGCAGCCGGCGACGACGCGGCGGGCGCGTTCGGTCAGCGCGGTGGTCTCGGCGGCGCGACGGTCCAGCCCCTCGTGCGGGGCGGCGAGGACGGGGCGGCTACGGGTGTTCGCCAGCCACGCCACCTCCCGCTGGACGCGGCCGTCGAGGCATCGCCAGGCGTTGCGGCGCAGGCCCACGATGCGCGCCTGCTCCTCCGCGACGTCGGGGACGACCCGCTTGCCGGCGTCGGTCGGCGTCGAGGCGCGCCAGTCCGCGACGAAGTCCAGCAAGGGCGTGTGCTGCTCGTGCCCGATCGCGGAGACGACCGGCGTCCGCGCCGCGAACACCGCCCGCAGCAGTGCCTCGTCGGAGAACGGCAGCAGCTCCTGGACGTCCCCGCCGCCGCGCGCGATGACGATGACGTCCACGTCGGGCTTGCGGTCCAGCTCGCCGAGGGCGTCGATGACGGACGTGACGGCGTACGGGCCCTGCACCGGCACCTCGCGGACGGCGAAGCGGACGGCGGGCCAGCGGCGGCGGGCGTTCTCGACGACGTCGTGCTTGGCGTCGGACTCGCGGCCGCAGACCAGCCCCACGGACGCGGGGAGGAACGGCAGCGGCTTCTTGTGCGCCGGGTCGAAGAGGCCTTCCTGGGCGAGCAGGGTGCGTAGCCGTTCGAGTCTGGCGAGCAGCGCGCCGAGGCCCACGGAGCGGATCTCGATGGCCTGAAGGGAGAGGGAGCCGCGGGAGAGGTACCAGGACGGCTTGGCCTGGACGACGACCTGCTGGCCCTCGGCGAGCGGCGGGTCGGCGGCGGAGAGGACCGCCTGGCTGACGGTGAGCTGGAGCGAGACGTCGGCGGCCGGGTCGCGCAGCGTCACGAACGCCAAGCTGGCCCCGGGCCGTCGCGACAGCCCGGTGACCTGACCCTCGACCCAGACGACGCCGAGCCGCGCGACCCAGTCACCGATGAGCCGTGACACGGTGCGTACCGGCCACGGCTCCTCGGGGGTCGACGGGCTCGGCATGCCCGCCAGCGTAGCTAGACCTGGTTGCCGATCTTGGCGATGCGGTTCTCGAGCATCGTCAGGACGGGCAGCCGGTGGGCGTGCGAACGCTCGTAGTCGAGCAGTTGCACCAGCGCGACGGCGTCGAGCTTGGGCAGCCGCGCGCGCAGCGAGCCGAGCGTGAGGTGGTCGTAGTCGGCGAGCGGCAGCTCGTCGTGGCTCAGCGTCGCGCCGGGGGTCGCGTCCTCGATCGCCGTCGTGACCTCCTCGGGGAGGCCGAACGGGTTCGTGGCCTCCTCGACCGCTGCCTGCATCTCCTCCTCGGTGGGGAGCGGGTCGGCGGTCTGCCGGGGCTCGGGGCGGCCGCGCCAGCGGGCGAGGATGGTCTCGCCGCGGTTGGACAGCTCCTCGTACGTCCGCTCGACGGTCTCGCGCGCCTGCGCGAGCGCGCCGATGCCGCGCAGCGGGAGCGTGACGATGTCGGTGACGTGCACGTGCTTGGCCTTCTCGACGCCCGCCGCGACGAGGCCCAGCCCGGCGCGGAGCGGCGGCGGCAGGAACGTGCTCTGCTGCTGCTCGGTGGGGGGCGTGTCGACAGCGGTGGGCATGGCGTTTCCTCCGGAAAATTCGCTAGCGGTGTGCAAGCAGTCGTGCCCGCAAGGGGCGGACGCTACACCCGCTCCGTAGACTCGGGACGTGACCGACGACCGCCGCGTGCTGCTCGCGGCCCCGCGTGGCTACTGCGCCGGGGTCGACCGCGCCGTCCAGACGGTCGAGAAGGCGCTCGAGGTCTACGGCGCCCCGATCTACGTCCGCAAGCAGATCGTGCACAACCTCCACGTCGTACGCCGCCTCGAAGGGCTCGGTGCCGTCTTCGTCGAGGAGGCGTCCGAGGTTCCCGAGGGCGCGGTCTGCGTGCTGTCCGCGCACGGTGTCGCGCCGACCGTCTACGAGGAGGCGGCCGAACGCTCCCTGCGCGTCATCGACGCGACCTGCCCGCTGGTCACCAAGGTGCACGTCGAGGCGAGGCGGTTCGCCGAGGAGGACTACGACATCGTGCTCATCGGGCACGAGGGGCACGAGGAGGTCGTCGGGACGACCGGCGAGGCTCCGGCGCACATCCGGCTCGTGGACGGCCCCGCCGAGGTGGCGGACGTGCAGGTGCGCGACCCGGCGAAGGTGGCGTACCTGTCGCAGACCACGCTCTCCGTCGACGAGACGAACGCCGTCGTCGGCGCGCTGCGCGAACGCTTCCCGCTCCTGCAGGGGCCGCCGAGCGACGACATCTGCTACGCCACGCAGAACCGCCAGACTGCCGTGAAGTCGATCGCCGCCTCGTCCGACCTGGTGCTGGTCGTGGGCTCGCGCAACTCCTCGAACTCCGTACGCCTCGTCGAGGTCGCCCGCGACGCGGGGGCGAGGGCGGCGTACCTCGTCGACGACACGACCGCGATCGACGAGGGGTGGCTGACCGGCGTGACCACCGTCGGCGTCACGTCCGGCGCGTCGGTCCCCGAGGACCTCGTCGCGTCGGTGCTGGCGTGGCTCGCGGAGCGCGGCTTCGGCGACGTCGCCGAGGTGAACGCCGCCGAGGAGCACCTGCTCTTCGCGCTGCCGCAGGAGCTGCGGCGCGACCTGCGGGCCGCGGGCCTCGACTGACCGCTTGACGCGCGCCGAGCGGGTGCGGTGCAGTGCGCGGCATGGCGGACTGGAAGCCGGCGGAGCGCGCCTGGCGCGCGGGGGTCCTCGCCCGGGCGGAGGTGCTCAGGACGCTCGCGGTCGCCGCGGCGCTCGAACAGGGGTGCGGCGTCGGGTCCGACGGCAGCGTCGAGGCCGGGTCCACCGCGCCGAGCCGCCGCGCGGCCTCCCTCGCCAACCGCGTCCTCACCGCCGCCGCGGACGCGGAACGGTACGCGCGCGAGAAGCAGACGTTCTCCCGCTGGCTCACGGGCAGCCTCCTCGAAGGCGCCTGGGCGAACCTCCACGGTGCCGAGGCGTACCTGCTCGACCTGGCGGGCGAGGACCACGTACGCGGGCAGGTCCCCGTGGTGACGTACGAGGTGCGGCGCTACCTCCGCCCCACCGACCCGCGGCGGGTCGCCGTGGAGGCGCGCGCGGCGGCGCTGCGGGACCCGCGGATCCAGCTGACGCGCGAGGACCGGGTGCTGTTCGGCGCGGCGCTGCGCGGCGTGCACTACCGCAACGCCGTGGCGTACATGAAGGTCCGCAGCCTGCGGAACACGCAGATCGGCTTCGCGCTCGTCTTCGCCGTCATCGCGGTGTTCCTCGGGGTGCTCGGCGCGACCGAGCCGACGGCGATCTCGCTCTGCCTGCATTCGGACAGCGGCGCCACCGTCATCTGCCCGACCGGACGCGCCGCCGAGTCCGCGGGCGACGTCGCGCTCGTGGAGCTCGTCGGGCTGATCGGCGCGGCGGTGGCGGCGACGCGCGCGGTCTCGGGAACGGCGCGGCCGTCGGCGCCGTACTCCGTCGTCGTGGGCCAGGCGCTGCTCAAGACCGTGCTCGGCGCGATCACCGCGGTGCTGGGCGTGTGGTTCCTGCGGGCGGGGTTCGTGCCCGGCGTGGACGACGTCGACTCACAGGCGGAGATCCTCGTGTACGCCGTCGTGTTCGGCTACGCGCAGCAGGTCCTGACGCAGCTCATCGACCGGCGGGCGGAGGCATCGACCGAGCCGCCCGTCGCGGTGCCGGGCGAGCCGGACCCCGCCCCGCAGTCGGAGCCCTAGGAACGCTCCTAGAGCGTCGGCGCCGTCATGATCGTGAGGCTCTTGAGCCGGAGCGCCTTCGCCGCGGCGGTGAGGTGCGGGGCGAGGCGGTTGACGCCGATGTTGCCGGTGAACGGCGTCGTCAGCTCGGTGATGAGCCCGACCGCCGCGCCGGTGTCGTCGATGACGGGGCTGCCGGAGTCACCGCCGGTGGAGGCGCCGTAGAAGTAGACGTAGTCCTCGCGGTAGAGACCGAAGAACATGTCGCCGGAACGCGCGGGGAGGTCCTGGAGGCCGGTGCCCTGGCCGTAGTGGTGGACGAGCACGTCGCGGTTGTGGACCTCGGTGGTCAGCTTCACCGGGCCGCCGAAGTGGCACATCTGCGGGCTCGACGCGACGCCGGAGTCGAGGCGGATCAGCGCGAAGTCCTGGAACTGGCCGCGGACGGTGGCATACACGTAGCGGCCGACCTGCTTGCCGGCGGCGTCCTTGGCGACGGGGCCGGTGCCGGGCTTCCAGACCTTCGTGGTGTCGGTGGCCGGATCCGGCGCGAACGCGCAGTGCCCTGCGGTCGCGATGTACCGGCGGCGGTCGCTGCCCTGGAAGAGGAAGCCGAACGAGCAGCGTTCGGTGCCGGTCACCAGCACGGCGCCGGGGCGTACGCCGGGGCAGGCCGTCGTGCCGACGGGGTCGGCGGCCCTGGCCTCGACGCAGAGGCCGGCGGCCTGCGCGGGGAGCGGCGAGAGGACGAGCGCGAGCACGGCGGCGGCGCGTACGAGGGCGCGCGACGGCACGAGTCGTCCCATGCGTACGTCAACGAGCCGGGACGGCGGACGTTATGGGTCAGTCCTCGGCGCGGAACGCCGCCCGCCGCGCGAGCGCGATCGTCGCGGCGAGGCCGGTGGCGATGAGCAGGGCGGGCGCCTTCGTGATGAGCGTCGCCGCCAGCTCGAGGAGCTGCTGCTTGACGAAGCTGCCGCCGGCGTCGGACCCGCTGCCGAGGTTGGCGGCGAGCGCGAGGGCGACGTACGCGAGCGGGGGGATGACGACGGCGGCGAGCAGGTCCTCGCGGTGCACCTTGTACGCCGCGATGGCGCAGCCCGCGATGAACAGCACCGCGAACACCGTGCGCAGCCCGGATCCCGTGACGACGTCGATGACGGCGCCGAGCGCGCCGAAGCCGAGCGCCACGGCGACGGCGCCGGCGGCGGTGAGGCCGCGGCTGTCGCCGATGAGACCGCCGGAGGCGGGGCGTGAGGGGCGGGAGGGTGTCATCGCGGTGGGGTGGGCCATGGTCATCGGGTACTCCGCCCGGTTCGTTCGCTGGCGGTTACGACGCTAACTGCCCCCGGGTCGCGAGTCGAACACCTGGCTCTCCCGGGCGCGCCGCGCCGCGGACGCCGTTCTGGATCACTTGTGTCCCTCCGCGTGCGGGCGGAGGGCCGCTGAGGGGACACAGGTGATCATTGTGGCGGGGGTGCGGGGCGGGTGGCGGCGCGGCGGCGGAGGCGCGGGGGCGGGGGCGGGGGCAGCGCCCGAAGGGTCAGGCGGGTGCGGCGGGGTTCGGGGTGCGTTGTGCGTTTTTTCGCCGCACGGGGCGCAACCCGGTTGCGCGGCGGCGCGGGCCGGGTGCCCGGGCCGGGGGGCGGCGGGGTGTGAGGGTCCTATGCGAGGCCGGCGGCGCGGCGGAGCTCGTCGTCGAGGTCGGCTGCCGGGGCAAGGGTGCCCTGCGGGACCACGACCACGGGCCGGGACTCGGCGGCGGAGTCGACGAGCTCGGGGCGTTCGAGCGAACGGGGCCCGGTCTCGATCTGCTCCGGCGTCGTGAGCTCGGTGTCGGCGAGCTGGTACTCGGCGAGCTTGCGCGCGGACACGAACACCCGGCTCTCCAGCGAGCCGACGGCGTCGTTGTACGACGCCACGGCCGACTTGAGCCCGCGCCCGAGCTTGGCGACGTGGCCGCCCATGGTGGAGAGGCGCTCGTAGACCTCGCGGCCGAGGTTGGCGATCTCGCGGGCGTCGCGGGCCAGCGCCTGCTGCTGCCACCCGAACGCCACGCTGCGCAGCAGCGCGATGAGCGTCGTGGGGGTGGCGACGATGACGGACCGCTCGGCGCCGTACTCCAGCAGGTCGGGCGCGCCGTCGAGCGCGGCCGACAGCAGCGCCTCGCCTGGCAGGAAGAGCACGACGAAGCCGGGGGTGTCCTCGACCTTGGCGCCGTACGCCTTCTTGGCCAGCGCGTCGATGTGCGTGCGGACGTGGCGGGCGTGGCGGGTCAGCGCCGTACGCAGCACGGTCTCGTCGGGGCAGTCGACGGTCTCGAGGAAGCCGTCGAGGGGGCACTTGCTGTCGACGACGACGTGCCGCCCGCCGGGCAGGTGGACGACGAGGTCGGGGCGCAGCGAGCCGTCCTCCCCGCTGAACGTCACCTGCTCCTCGAAGTCGCAGCGGTCGAGCATGCCGGCCAGCTCGACGGCGCGGCGGAGCTGGAGCTCACCCCACTGCCCGCGCGCCTGCGGCTTGCGCAGGGCGGTGACGAGCGAGGCGGTCTCGGTGCGGAGCTGGTCGGAGGAGGTACGGACCTGGGCCACCTGCTCGACGAGGCCGCGGTAGGCGCCCTCGCGCTTGGTCTCGAGGTCGCGGACCTGGGCCTCCATCTTCGCGAGGTTGTCGGCGAGCGGCCGTACGACGGCGGCGAGGTCCTGGTCGCGCTTGGCCATGTCGCCGCGCGCCAGGTCGAGGAACTGCCTGCTGTTGGTCTCCAGCGCGCGCATCGACGCGGCCTGGAACTCCTCGGCCAGCGCCTCCTTGTTGCCCTGCAGCGCGGTCTCCAGCAGCGCGATCTTGTCGGCGGCGGCGGACCGCTCGTAGTCGAGCGCGGTGCGGACACCGGCGAGCTCTTCACGGACCGCGGCCGTGCGGGCGGTGGCGGACGCGAGCCGGGCGCGGCCGAGCGCCAGGCCGAGCGCGAGCCCGGCCCCGAGGGCGAGGAGGACAGCGAGGAACGTCATGGGAACGATGCTGGCAAGGGGGTGTGACAAAAACGGGGAGGCGCGCCCGGGCAGGCGGCTACCGTGGGCGCATGGGGGATGCCCGCCGCGTGCTGACCGCCCTGGCCGCCGTGCTCGTGACGGCGTGCGGCAACGACGTGGTGCCGCGTACGGCGCCCACGGCGAGCCCGACTCCGAGCGCGACCGTGAGCGCCACGCCCAGCCCGGCCATGACGACGGTGCCGCCGATGCGACCTGACGTCAGGCTGACGGTCGTCACGAAGAAGGGCGGCTCGGGCGAGGGCCGCTGGACGGCGGAGCACCCGACGCTGCACGGCATCGCGGAGCCCGCCCGCTCCCGGATCAACGGCCTGCTGACGACCACCGTCGAGCGGCACTCCGGGCCGGCCGCCGAGGAGGGCAACGTCGTCGGGCCGAGCGAGGTGACGGCGTGGCTGTCGGCGGTCGACGACCGCTACGTCACCGTCGCGATCGGCGTCGCGGTGATGCCGACCGGCGCGGCGCACGGGTTCTTCCACCTCACGCCGTACGTCTTCGAGCGCGCGAGCGGGCGGCGGGTGTCGTTGCAGTCGTGGTTCCACCCCGGGTCGCTGCGGGCGGCGGTGCGCGTCATGAGCGAGCACCTGCGCGGCCGCGTGCCGGAGGTGCTGGGCGAGAACGGCACCCTCGGCGGCGACAGCGGCATGAAGCCCGAGGCCGCCAACTTCACCGCTGTGACGCCCCTGCCGGAGGGGCTGGAGGTGACGTTCGGGAGCTACCAGGTGGCGCCGTACGCCGCCGGTCTGCCGCAGGTCACGGTGCCCTGGAGCGTCCTGGAGCCGTACCTCGCGCTGGAGCCGCCCTCCGGGAACCGCACTCCGCCGTACCGCGACGGCCGCCGCCTCGACGGCGCTGACCTCGCGGCCGTCGAGCGGGCGATCGCCGCCTCGCCCGCGGTGGGGCTGGCGAAGGGGACGTACGACGTCGCGCGCGCCCAGCAGACGCAGTTCTTCGACGATCCGGTCTGGGCGTTCGCGACCGTCGTCCCGCGCGACGGAGCCGACTCGCTCGTCGTGGTGCTCCAGCAGGTGAGCGGCCGCTGGAAGGTCGTCGACGTCGGCGAGAACGTTGCCGGGTGCGATCTCGTCTTCGGCGAGGTCCAGAAGAGCGTCGCCTTGGCCTGCGGCTGACTCAGACGGCGAAGCGGATGTTCATGACGTCGCCCTCGGCGACGACGTAGTCCTTGCCCTCGACGCGCAGCTTGCCGGCCGACTTGGCGGCGTCCCACGAGCCGGCCGCGACGAGGTCGTCGTAGCCCACGACCTCCGCGCGGATGAAGCCGCGCTGCAGGTCGGAGTGGATGGCGCCGGCGGCTTCGGGGGCCTTGGCGCCGCGGCGTACCTCCCACGCCCGCGACTCGTCCTCGCCGGCGGTGAGGAACGTGAGGAGGTCGAGCATCCGGTACGCCGACTCCACCACCCGCGGCAGCGCCCCCGCGGTGACGCCGAACTCCGCGAGCAGCTCGGCCGCCTCCTCCGGGTCCATGCCGCCGACCTCGGCTTCGAGGCGTGCGGGTACGGCGAGCCCCTCGGCGTCGGGGTGGACGGTCGCGGCGAGCTCGGCGGCCAGCGGCGCGGCCGACGTGGCCGACTCGTCGTCGACGTTGAGGACGACGACGGCGGGCTTCAACGTCAGCGGCGCGAAGTTGCGGAAGACCGTGAGCTCGTCGTCGTCCCACTTCTCCGAACGCAGCGTCCGCCCGCTGTCGAGAACGGCCTTCGCGCGTTCGAGCAGAGCCACCTCGGCCGCCGCGGTCTTGTCGCCGACGCGGACCTTGCGCGCGGCCTTGTCGGCGGCGGACGAGATCGACGCGAGGTCGGCAAGAGTGAGTTCCAGGAGCAGATCGGCCAGCTCGGAGGCGGGGTCGGCGTCGGAGCCGTACGCCCGCACGACGATCGCCAGCGCGTCGGCCTCGCGCAGCGTCCCGAGCGTCTGGCCGGACAGACCCTCGCCGGCGCCGGCGCCCTTGGCGAGGCCCGCGACGTCGACGAACTTCAGCTGCGCGTAGACCGACTTCCTCGACGCGTGCAGCCGCGAGAGGACGTCGATGCGCTCGTCGGGTACGGGGACGATCGCGAGGTTGGCCTTGCCGCCGCCGGCGCTGGCGGCACCCGCGTGCGTCAGGGCGTTGAAGAACGTGGTCTTGCCGCTGTACGGCGCTCCGGCGATGCCTACCTGCTTCACGGCGCAGACCGTACCCCGAACTACCCCCAGCGCCAGGACGCGAGGATGCGGTCGACGTCGGGCGCGATCGTGCCCCACAGCGCCGAGGAGCCGAAGACGTCCACGCGGAACGTGTCGACGTTGCCGTGGTCGAACACCACGATGCGCAGCCGCGCCTGCTCTCCGTCGTCGTCCATCGTGCCGTCGAGGCCGTACGCCCGCTCCTGGTGCCCGATCGTCATGACGAACGTCGAGCCGCTGAACTCCACGCGGTCCGGCCCGTCACGCATCGCCTGGCGGAACGCCTGCTCCATCTCCGGCGAGCCCGTACGGAGGCCGTACTCGATGCGGTCGATCGTGACGGCGGCGCCGAGCTCGGGCGCGTTGAGGACGGCGTCGGCGTAGCTGTGCGGCGACTCGCGGATGCCGAGGCGCCTGCCCTCCCAGCCGCGCGGGAGCCGCAGCCGGTACGCGTGCCTGCTGCCGTCGGGCGCCGGCACGGCGAACGTCCTGCTGCCGTCCGGGCGCGGCGACACCGTCTCGGTGTCCGCGGGCTCCGCCAGCCTCTTGTCGAACGCCGCGTCCGCGGCTTTCTCCTCGTCGTCCAGCGCCTGCTCGGCGCGGATCTCGTCGCGGACCACGTGCGTGACGACGGTGCCGAGCCCGGTGACCAGCACCGCAGCGATGGCGACGGAGAGGACGACCAGCTGCCTGCGTTGGGGGTGCGGAGGTCGCGGCGCGGCGTACGGCGGCGCCCACGGCGTCCCCGCCGGCGCGCCCCACGGCTCACTCACCCGGACCACTCCGAGCGCAGCACCGCCATCCGGACCATGTCGACGTACGCGCCGCGGAGCCACGCGTGCTCGCGCAGCCGCCCCTCCTCGACGAAGCCGGCGGCGGTGTACGCCCTGATGGCGGCCTCGTTGGTGGCCGTGCACTCGAGCCAGACGCGGTGCAGGTTGCGGTGGGTGAAGCCGAAGTCCAGAAGCAGGCGGAGGACCTCGCGGCCGTACCCCTTGCCGCGGTGCTCCGGCCCGAACCCGAGCCCGACCTCGGCGTTGCGGGACAGCTCGTCGAACGCGAACATCCCCGCCCGCCCCACGAGAGTGCCGTCGACCTCGGCCGCCCACGAGACGTTCTTCCCCGTCGCGGCGGACTCCTCGGACGCGCGGCGGTACGACTCCAGCGTCAGCGCGTACGGCGCCTCGTCGGTCTGGTCGCCCCACGTCGCGAGGTCGATGCGCCACTCGTACAGCTGCTCGACGTCGTCGGGCCGGACCGGTCGCAGCGTGACGCGCTCTCCGCTCAGCACCCGGCGAGCGTAACGGCGGCGTCGATGCGCCGCGCGAGGGTGACGTCGTACGCCGTGACCGCGCCCGCGGTGTGCGTCGACGAGGTGAACGTCACGTCGCGGTACCGCACGTCGATGTCGGGGTGGTGGTCCAGCTCCTCCGCGATGTCGGCGACCGCGCCGACGAGGCGTACGGCGTCCATGAACGTCGGGCACGTCACCGTCCGCCGGATCGCGCGCTCGTCACCCGCCCAGCCCTCGAGCTCGCCGAGAGCGGCGGCGACCTCGGCCGCGGTCAGCGGGTCGCGGGTCACCGGTACTCCGGGGGCAGGCCGGCGTCCTCGGTGAGGCCGTTGACGAAGCCCTGGATGAACGACGGCGCGTAGACCTCCCACGTGAACGCGCCGAACAGCAACGCCAGCAGCGCGGTGAGCATCGCCACGGTCACGGCGATCCCGCGCGGGGTGGTCGGCGGCTTGGTGCCGGGCGGCACGTAGGGGACGTACGGCATGCCCCGATCCTGCCCGACCGTGGCAGGGTTCGGGAATGCTCCCCGTCGTCGTCGGTGCCGCGATCGTCGACGGCGACCCGCCGGGGTGCCGCGTCCTCGTCGCCGAACGCGCCGAGCCCCGCCACCTCGCCGGGCTGTGGGAGTTCCCCGGCGGCAAGGTCGAGCCGGGGGAGGGGGAGGTCGAGGCGCTCGTCCGGGAGTGCCAGGAGGAGCTGTCCGTCGAGATCTCCGTGGGCGAACGTCTCGGCGGAGACCTGCTCCTCGACGGCGCGCGCGGGCCCTGGATGCTGAAGATCTGGACGGCGCGCATCGTGTCGGGGGACGTGCGCCTCGTCGACCACTCCGACGCGCGCTGGCTGGCCGCGGACGAGCTCGGCGACGTGCCGTGGATCGAGGCCGACGCGCCGCTGGTGGACGCGTTACGCGCGCTGCTGACGGACGGTCAGAGCGCCTCGTAGTACGCGTCGCTCAAGAGTTCGCGCAGCGTGAGGAAGTAGCGAGCGTGTGTCCGGTAGAGAGCCTGGCGCGACGCCGCACCCAGCACCACGACCTCGATGTTGGGATCGCCGCGGTGCAGGCGCTCCACGCGGAAACGCTCCGTCAGCGCGACCTTCCCGTCGTCGAAGACGTCCTCGCGCAGGATCTTCCCCGCGCGGCGGTCGTAGACGAGAAGGAAGTGCTGCATGCGGTCAGTCTAAGTTCTCGACGATCGACGCGACAGCGTCTATCGCGGGCCCGAGGACCCGTCGTTCGTACTGGCTGATCACCTCGGCCAACGGGTACAGCCGGCTGGTAGACGATCGTCGGCGTTCGTGGAAACGTCGCGGAATGAGGTCTGTGGGGGAGTTCCTCCTCGCCGCCGTCGGGTTCATCCTCACTCTCGCCGGAGCGGCCATCGGTCTCCGCGCCGGGTGGGTCTACGCGGCGGATCGTGGCTGGCCGCGCGGCGACTCGCGTCGCGCCGTCGTCATGTTCGGCGGACTCATCCTCTGGCCCGCCATCGCGGCCTACGTCATCGTCCGGTTGGTCATCCGTCGCGTTCGGCATGGCCGGTGGGTCTAGGGGTGTCCAGCCCGAAGTCCCCCCTCGGCTACAAGATCATCCTGGCGGTGATTGGCGTTGGTCTCCTCGGTGAACTCACCGGCTGGAACCTACTTCCGTTCAGCGAGCCTGAACCCCGCAGGACTAAGGCGTGCCGTGAGGCGCGGCAGACCTACGAGGGCTACGAGAAGGGCATGCGGGCGTACATCTCGGCGCCGTTCACGCAGGCCACCTACGACCAATGGCGGGCTCAGGCATCGGGTCTCGTTACCACCGTGCGCACGGTCCCCGCCTGCTTCTCCGACCGTGAACGCTACGAAGCCGACGACCTCGCGCGACAGGTCGATGGCTTGCCGGGGGACCTTCCGCAGTAAGGGGCGGCCGGGGACCTCGCGATCAGACGGAACGACGCCGTGCCGCGTACGCCGCCACGGCGCCTAGCAGCGGCAGCGCGATCCACCACGCGCGGCTGCCCGCCGGCGCCGTACGCCGCCGGATCGGCTCGGTCGCGACGACGTCCGGCGCGGTCGTCGCGACGGTGCCAGGAAGCGGCGCCGAGGTCCCCGGTGAAGGCGCGCGGGAGGGTCGCACGGGACGGGTCGAGAGCGACGGCGTCGGCGACGAGACCGTACGGCGGCGGCCCGTCGCGGACCCCGCCGTCGCGCCGGGCTGACCCGGCGCGGGCGCGGCCGACGACCTCGCGGGAGGCGTCGGCGCCCAGTGGGTCCAGCGCGGCGTACGCGGCTCCGTCTTCACCGCCATCGAGTCCGGCGACACCATGAGCGAGGAGGCGTCCACCGCCTCGAACGCGCTCGCCGGCACCTGCTTGAGCTGCGAGATCAGCGTGTCCGGCCAGTCGTTGCTCGCGGCGCCCTGGAAGAACCAGTCCGAGCCGTTGTCCGCGAGCAGCAGGCCGTGCTTCTTCATCGCGGCGAGCACGACCCGCGTCGAGGCGGCGAACGACGACGTGTCGTACGACGCCTTCAGCCGGAAGCGCGCGCCCATCGGCGGGACGTTCGGGTCGTTGACGGAGCCTGCCTGGTGGCGCGCGGGCCAGACGTACGAGCGGTCGGTGCGCGCGACCGTGAAGCGGATCGCGTGGTCCACGACGCCCGCCGTCAGCTCGTCCACGCGCAACAGCCCGGGAAGGATCGGCAGGCCAGCGGCGTCGGCGGAGGTCCAGCCCGCGGGGCGCTGCGCGTTGGACTTCAGGTCGAAGATCGCGCCGGACCCCGCGGTCCAGCCGGATGCCGTCTGCTGCGTGTACCAGGTCTCGTAGAGCGTGCACGTGTCCTTGTCCACGACGACGGTATGCATGTCGCCGCCGCTGCCGGCGCCGCCCTCGATGGGGGTGTCGGAGCCGAGGGGGTACGGCCCCGGGTCGCTCTCGTCGTCGTAGTCGAACGTCACGTTCACCTTGGCGTGCGACGACGAGACGACGTGGTACGGGATGCCGTACGGCGCGTCCGGGTCGCCCGACGTACCGAAGTCCGGGTGCAGCTTCTTCGTGGCGGCGGACGCCGACGACAGCCACGCCGCCGAACGCGGGTGGACGGGCAGCGTGGACACGTCGGCGTGCCAGACGTTGTCCGCCGGGAAGACCGGGCAGCCTGGCGCGCCGGGGAGCGGCGCGGCGTGCGCGACCGCGGCGCCCGCGACGAGCGCGAGCACCGGCGTCAGCAGCAGGACGCGGCGCACTCGTTCACTATCGGCGCGCGGGGGCCCCGGATCGAGTCTCGGCGGGCACGTCGTACCCGGCCGTGGTCCAGACGGTGCGGTCGGCCTCGGTGCCGTACAGCCGCCCCTCGGTCGCCTTGACCGCCGCGACGAGCACGACCGAGACGACGACGAGCAGCGACCACGAGCCGACCTTCGCCGGGTGCACCGCGGTCCACGCCAGCTCCTGGTCGGGGTAGCGCCACGCGTCGAGGAACGTCGCGGCGTTCTCCGCGACCCACAGGAAGAACCCGATGAGGAGGAACGACACCGCGAGCGGCATCGCGTACCGCCGCGCCCCGACCGTGAACCACACGGTCGTCCGCGCGGTCACGACGAGCAGCAGCACCGCGAGCGGCACGCGCAGGTCGGGGACGTAGTGCTCGGTGAAGAAGTTCGCGTAGACCGCCGCCGCCACGACGCCGGTCGCCACAGGGCGGTAGCCGGCGATCCGCAGGTCGAAGCGCCGCCAGGCCTGGCAGACGTACGAGCCGACGGCGGCGTACATGAAGCCGCTGTACAGCGGCACGCCGCCGACGGTCGCCACGCCGACGTCGGGGTAGCTCCACGAGTCCGCGCGCACCTTGAACAGCTCCAGTGCCAGCCCCACGAGGTGGAACGCCGCGATGACGCCGACCTCACGCCCCGTCTCCCAGCCGGTGAGCCAGAGGACGTACGTCACGCCGAGGCACCACACGAGCAGCGCGTCGCCCTGCGAAACGGGCAGCGGCACGACGCGCACGAGCGCCAGCCCGAGGAAGAACAGCGCCGCGAACAGGCAGCACGTCGCCTCGGTCCAGGCGAACCGCAGCCACTGGCGGAGCATCACGCGAGTGTAGGAGCGGCGTGCAGGGCCTCGGGAAGAACGCCGCGGCGACGTTCGTCCGCGTTGTCGGACACGCCCCGTCGCCCCCTATAGTCGCTGCACCAAGTCGGGGGACTCGTCGAGTGGGGCGACACCTCGACCCCCTGCGACGATGTGAGGGACTCGTTGCTCGTCACCCGACCGCGCGTCACCCTGGAGTTCATCCGGGTAGCCGACATGACCCCCAACCACGCCTACCAGCGGGAACGCAAGGCCGGCAAGGTGCAGACCCTCGTCCAGGACTGGGTCGATCACCGGGTGGGTGCGCTCATCGTGAACCGCCGCAGCAGCGGCGAGATCCTCATCGACGACGGCGGGCACCGCTGGGACGCCGCGCGCCAGCGCTTCGGCGACGACTACGAGCTGCCGTGCGTCGTCAACGAGAACCTCGACGGACATCAGGAGTCCGACGTCTTCCTCGGCGTGAACAGGGACCGCACCAACGTCGGCAAGTGGGAGGAGTACCGGGTCGGTCTCGAAGGCGGTCACAGGCCGTACGTCGACATCGAGGGCGTCCTTCGTTCCCGGGGCCTGGGGGCGGCCAAGACCGCGAGAACCCACCGCATCGGCGCGATCCAGTCCCTGCTGCGGATCGACGCGGCGTACGGGCTCGTCGTCCTGGGACAGACGCTGGACGTGCTGGCGGAGGCGTTCACGCGCGATGCCACGACGTGGGACGCGGACATGCTGCAAGGCGTCGCGCGCCTGTTCGGCCTCAACGAGCACGTGGACCATGAGCGGCTCTGCCGGACGCTGCGCAGGTTCACGGTGCCGCAGTGGCGCATCCGGGCTCTGTCGGGCCAGCGGAGTGGTCCCCTGCGGCGCGCGACGACGATCGCGCAGGCGATCGCCGACGACTACAACAAGCGTCTCGGTCCCGAACGTCAGCTCGTCGTCTACCCGATGGGCCCCGGCGATCCCCGCTGATCGGGGGCGTCACGCGAGAGCAGGGGAGGCGTACGGTCGCCGCCATGACGGACAAGGACTACGCGGCCGCGGCCATCACGTCGTTGCAGAGCATCCAGCCCTCGCAGATCCACACCGGCGACCAGCACGTCGCCGCGGCGGGCATCTACGCGGTGACGTACGCGCTGCTCGACCTGGCCGCGGCGATTCGCGAGCAGGGAAGCCGGTAGACTCGGACTCGCCGGCACTCGCCGCGCGACCCCTGACCCTCTCCTGGAGTTCCCGCATGCCTACGCGCGATGACCTGCGCAACGTCGCGATCGTGGCGCACGTCGACCACGGCAAGACGACGCTCGTGGACGCGATGCTGTGGCAGTCGGGGGCGTTCGGCGACCACGCCAACGTCAACGAGCGCGTCATGGACTCGATGGACCTGGAGCGTGAGAAGGGCATCACGATCCTCGCCAAGAACACGGCGGTCCGCCACGGCGACCTGACGATCAACATCATCGACACGCCCGGCCACGCCGACTTCGGCGGCGAGGTCGAACGCGGCCTCTCGATGGTTGACGGCGTCGTGCTGCTGGTCGACGCGAGCGAGGGGCCGTTGCCGCAGACGCGGTTCGTGCTCCGCAAGGCGCTGGCGCTGCACCTGCCCGTCGTCCTCGTCGTCAACAAGGTCGACCGCCCCGACGCGCGGATCGCCGAGGTGCTGGACGAGACGTACCAGCTGTTCCTCGACCTCGACGCGACCGAGGAGCAGATCGACTTCCCGATCGTCTACTGCATGGCGAAGTCCGGCCGCGCCTCGCTGACCAAGCCGGCCGACGGCGAGGCGCCCGACAGCCCCGACCTCGAGCCTCTCTTCGAGGTGCTGCGCACGACGATCCCCGCGCCGTCGTACGAGGAGGGCGCGCCGTTGCAGGCGCACGTCACCAACCTCGACGCGTCGCCGTACCTCGGCCGCCTCGCGCTCTGCCGCATCCACAACGGCGTGCTGCGCAAGGGGCAGCAGGTCGCGTGGTGCCGTACGGACGGCACGGTCGAGCGCGTGAAGGTCTCCGAGCTGCTCATGACCGAGGCCCTCGACCGCGTACCCGCCGACGAGGCGGGCCCGGGCGACATCGTCGCGATCGCCGGCATCCCGGACATCACGATCGGCGAGACGCTGACCGACCCCGAGGACCCGCGGCCGCTGCCCGTCATCACCATCGACGAGCCGAGCCTGTCGATGACCGTCGGCATCAACACCTCGCCGCTGGCCGGCGAGTCCGGCAAGAAGCTCACCGCGCGACTCGTCAAGAACCGCCTCGACCAGGAGCTCGTCGGCAACGTCTCCATCCGCGTCCTCACCACCGAGCGTCCCGACACGTGGGAGGTCCAGGGCCGCGGCGAGCTGCAGCTCGCGGTGCTCGTCGAGATCATGCGGCGCGAGGGGTTCGAGCTCACCGTCGGCAAGCCACAGGTCGTCACGCGGCTCGTCGACGGCAAGGTCAACGAGCCGATGGAACGCCTCACCATCGACGCGCCGAGCGACTACCAGGGCGTTCTCATCCAGCTCATGGCGCTGCGCAAGGGCCGCCTCGAGCAGATGGTCGACCACGGCTCGGGCTGGATCCGGATGGAGTACATCGTGCCCGCGCGCGGGCTGATCGGCTTCCGTACGGAGTTCCTCACCGAGACGCGCGGCACCGGCCTGCTGCACCACGTCCACGAGCGGTACGAGCCCTGGCACGGCGAGCTGCGTACGCGCCCCACGGGCTCGCTCGTGGCCGACCGCCGCGGGCCGACGACGGCGTTCGCGCTGGCCAACCTGCAGGAGCGCGGCACGATGTTCGTGGGGCCGGGCACCGAGGTGTACGAGGGGATGATCGTCGGCGAGAACGCCCGCTCCGACGACATGGACGTCAACCCCACCAAGGAGAAGAAGCTCACGAACATGCGCCAGTCGTCCTCCGACGTGCTGGTGCCGCTGATCCCGCACCGCCAGCTCTCGCTGGAGCAGGCGCTGGAGTTCTGCCGCGAGGACGAGTGCGTCGAGGTGACGCCGGCGACCGTACGGATCCGCAAGGTCGTCCTCGACGCCGCCGAGCGCGAGCGTTCGCGCGGCAAGCGCGCGCGGGCCCGCCTGGAGGCCCAGCAGGTCTAGCGCCCCGCCCGCACCCGCGACCCGCCGGAGGTTACTGGTGAGTAGCGACTCGGCTTGAGCACGAACTGGTGAGTCGCGACGTCGCTACTCACCAGTAACCTGCGTGGCCGGCCTGCGCGGGGTGGGGTCAGCGGTCCCAGCCGCAGGCCTCGATGACGACGGCGCGGACCTCCGGCGGCAGCCCCGCCCACGCCTCTTCGAGCGGCGGGTAGTAGCCCGCGAAGTCCGTGCACTCGATCTCCGGCGGCCCCGCGGCGGCGGGCGTGGCGACGAGGGCGGCAACGGCGACGGCGGCGAGGGCGAGCGGTCCGCGCACGGCAGGGGTCCCTTTCGTCCGGTTTCGTCCGGGAGGGCGCCACCGTAGCCCACCGGCGTGGTCGGGAGGAGTACGTCACCCCGCGGCGAATCCCGGCGGAGACCCCTGATGCCCCCGGAGGACCCCTCGTGACTCGTACGAAGCGGCGTATCGCCCTCGCCTGCGCGGCCCTGACCGTCATCACGGTCGCCGTCGCCGCGCCGCAGGCGGGGGCCGGCCGCCCGTCGGCCAAGCCGACGTACCGGACGTACCACGAGCCCGGCGAGGACCCCGGCTCCGGCGAGCCGTCGATCGGCATCAACTGGAAGACCGGCACGGCGATGTACCAGTCCGGCCTGCGGACCCTCGCCGTGTCGTGGAACTCCCGCGGCGACGCCAAGTGGGAGGACCGCTCGTTCATCCTCGAGTCGGTCAACTCGCTCGACCCGATCCTCTACACCGACGGGCGCAGCGGCCGTACATGGGTCTCGCAGCTCGCCGCCAACTGCTCCCTGCTGTCGTACACCGACGACGACGGCCGCACCTGGACGCCCACCACGGGCTGCGGCCCCGGCGCGTACGTCGACCACCAGACCGTCGGCGCGGGCCCGTTCGCCCCGTCGCCGCTCAACGCCCTCACCGAGTCGCAGCCGGCCGCCGTCTACTACTGCGCGCAGGCCATCGCCAACGCCTCCTGCGCGCGTAGCGACACGGGCGGCCTGACGTTCGGCCCGGCCGTGCCGATGTACAGCATCACCGAGTGCGGCGGTCTCCACGGCCACCTGCGCGTGGCGCCCGACGGCACGGTGTACGTCCCGCACATGGGCTGCGGGAGCAACCAGGCGATCGTCGTCAGCGAGGACAACGGCGTCACCTGGGACATCCGCAAGATCCCCGGCAGCAAGGTCAACGGCGAGAGCGACCCGTCGGTCGCCGCCGGCTCGGACAACACGACGTACTTCGGCTACCAGGACGGCGCCGACGACGACAACACCCGCGCGATGATCGCCGTCACCCGCGACCACGGGAAGACGTGGTCGAAGCCGGTCGACGTCAGCAGCCGCCTCGGCATCAAGAACGTGCAGTTCCCCGAGGTCATCGCAGGCGACGGCGACCGGGCGGCGTTCGCCTGGCTCGGCACCAAGACCGGCGGCAACGACCAGAACAACGCGTTCGAGGGCGAGTGGAGGCTCTACGTCTCCACGACGTACGACCGCGGCCGCACCTGGACGACGGTCAACGCCACCCCGACCGAGCTCGTGCAGCGCGGCTGCATCCAGCTGACCGGCTGCAACCACCGCAACCTGCTCGACTTCAACGACATCAGCGTCGACAAGCAGGGCCGCGTGTACGTCGCGTGGGCCGACGGCTGCCCGCGAGAGTGCGAGAAGGGCGCCGAGTGGAAGTCGTCCTGGCACCGTTCGGTCATCACGCGCCAGTCCGGCGGCAAGGGCCTGTTCAGGGCGTACGACGGCAAGATCTGACCGGTCGCGCCCGGTTTTCGTGATCTTGGCGACGTTCGTGCCGCCCGGGCAGCACAGACGCAGCCAAGATCACGAGTTCGGCGCGCGCGCAAGGCGCGGCGCCGACCCGTGCGCGTGCAGAATGCCTGGGTGACCAGGAGGCTCCTGCTCGTCCACGCGCACCCCGACGACGAGTCGATCGCGACCGGCGGCACCATGGCCCGTTACGCCGCCGAGGGCGCGCAGGTCACGCTCGTCACCTGCACCCGCGGCGAGCAGGGCGAGATCGTGCCCGAGGACCTGCGCCATCTCGGCACCGGCAAGCACCTCGCCGACGTCCGCGTGGACGAGCTCGCCGCCGCCATGAAGCACCTCGGCGTCACCGACCACCGTTTCCTGGGCCCGTACGAGGACTCCGGCATGATCGGCACGCCCGAGAACGAGCGCGCCACCGCGTTCTGGAACGCCGACCTCGACGAGGCCACTGCCCACCTGGTGAAGGTGATCCACGACGTACGCCCGCAGGTCGTCGTGACGTACGACGAGAACGGCGGCTACGGCCACCCCGACCACATCCAGGCGCACCGCGTGACGCTGCTCGCCGTCGAGGCGGCCAAGCCGGAGTGGACGGTGAGCAAGGTCTACCACTGCGCCTGGGGCGGCCCGGAACGCCGCCGCCGCGAGCGCGACGACTACGAGGCCGCGGGCAGGCCAGGCGGCTTCGACCTGCCCGACCCGGCCACCGCGCACCAACCGCCGGCCGAGCCGACCACGACGATCGACATCGCGCCGTACCTCGAGGCCAAGCTCGCCGCCATCGCCGCGCACCGCACCCAGGTCACGGTTGCGGGCGACTTCTTCGCGCTGTCCGACAACGTCGCGCACCGGGCGTACCCGGAGGAGCAGTACGTCCTCGCGCACGGCACCCTCGGGGGCGACGGCCACGAGACCGACCTGTTCGCGGGAGTGACCGAATGAAGAGCCTGCTGCTCGTGCACGCGCACCCCGACGACGAGTGCATCCCGACGGGCGCGACGATCGGGAAGTACGCCGACGAGGGCGTCCGCGTCACGGTCGTCACCTGCACGCTCGGCGAGGTCGGCGAGATCGTCGACGACGAGCTGAAGCACCTCGCCGACGCGGGGGAGGACGCCCTCGGCGAGCACCGCCGTACGGAGATGGCGGAGGCCGCGAAGATCCTCGGCATCACCGACCACCGGTTCCTCGGGGGGGCGGGGCGCTGGCGCGACAGCGGCATGATCGGCACCCCGGAGAACGACGACCCGCGCTGCTTCTGGCGCGCCGACCTCGACGAGGCCGTGGCCGAGCTGGTGACGGTCATCCGGGAGGCGCGGCCGCAGGTCGTGGTCACGTACGACGAGAACGGCGACTACGGCCACCCCGACCACATCCAGGCGCACCGCGTCACGGTGGCGGCCATCGACAAGGCCAAGGACCCGGCGTACGGCACGGGCGAGCCGTGGCAGGTGAGCAAGCTGTACCAGACGGCGTTCCCGAAGAGCGTCCTGCAGGCCGGCTTCGAGCACTTCAAGGCGACGGGCGACGAGTTCTTCGCGGCGTACGAGAACGCCGAGGAGATGCCGTTCGGCACGCCCGACGCGCTCGTGACGACGCGGGTCCGCGCGACGGGCCAGATCGACCGCAAGATCGCGGCCATGCGCGCCCACAGGAGCCAGATCGCGAGCGACTTCCTCTTCTTCTCGCTGCCCGAGGAGCTGCGCGACGGCATGGGTGACGAGCACTACGTCCTGCGCCGCGGCGAGCTCGGCCCGGACCGCGACGAGCAGGGGTGGGAGACGGACCTGTTCAGCGGGCTCGGCCACGCGGAGTAACCATCCGTTAGGCCGCGCACTACGCCATCGGGGTGAATCGCTCACACTGAGTAGTCAACCGGTGCTTCCGGTGGAACACTCACACCACGGACAGCCCCGCCGTCCTGACTGACATCGGCACCGCGGGCACCGGGCTTGAGCGGTCGGAGAGAACTTTTTTTCCGGACGCTCGTTGCCCCGGTGTCCCCTCGCATACGGAGCACGACATGGCTCAGGCGACCGCAGGAACGCTCGACCCGATGCTGGCCAGCGCCGGCCTGCTCTCGGTGCACACCGCCGACGTCGGCCTGAACCGCGAGGCCCAGCGCCTCCGACGGCTCCGTACGGTCGCCGTCGCGCTCGGCATCCCCGCGTCGTACCTCTGGTACCGCGCGCTGACCGGGCGCCCGTTCGACGTCTTCGCGCTGCCGGAGATCGACTGGGTCGTCATGGCGCCGGTCATGTTCTTCATCGCGCTCATCGGCATCGCCGTCGGCACGCAGGTGCTCAGCGGCCGGTCGCCGCACACGCTGTTCCGCCCGGAGCAGATCGACGTACGCCTCTCCGACGTCGTCGGCATCGACCCCGTCAAGGACGAGGTCGTCCGCTCGCTGAACCTGTTCCTCGCGCACGAGACGTTCGCCCGCGAGATGGGCGGCAGGCCGCGCCGCGGCATCCTCTTCGAGGGCGGCCCCGGCACCGGCAAGACGCACACGGCGAAGGCCATGGCGGCGGAGGCGGGCGTGCCGTTCCTCTTCGCGTCGGCGTCGTCGTTCCAGTCGTCGTTCTACGGCGCCACGGCGCGCAAGATCCGCTCGTACTTCAAGGAGCTGCGCCGTGCCGCGGCCCGTGAGGGTGGCGCGATCGGCTTCATCGACGAGTTCGACGCGATCGGCGGCACGCGCAACGGCATGGAGATGACGGCGGCTCCCGCCGGCATCAGCGGCTGCGGCGGCCTCACCGGCCTCGGCATGGAGTTCCACCCGGCCGGTGCGCGCACCGTCCAGAGCGCGTTCGGCACGTCCGACCTCGCCGGACCCGTCGTCAACGAGCTGCTGGTCCAGATGCAGTCGTTCGACACCCCGACCGGCCTGGAGAGGCTGCGCGGCTCGCTGACCGACAAGATCAACCTGCTGCTGCCCGCCCACCGCCAGCTGCAGAAGCCGCCGGTCCGCTCGGCGAACATCATGCTCATCGCCTCCACCAACCGCGCCGACGGCCTCGACCCCGCGCTCATGCGGCCGGGTCGCTTCGACCGCAGGCTGACGTTCGAGGAGCCCGGCAAGACCGGCCGCCGCGAGCTGCTCGACCACTTCCTCGCCCGAAAGTCGCACACCCCCGAGCTCGACGACCCCGAGCAGCGCGACGCGATCGCGGCGGTCACCCAGGGCTACACGCCCGCGATGATCGAGGGCCTGCTCGACGAGGCGCTCGTCAACGCCGTGCGCCGCGGCGCCACCGCCATGAGCCGCGCCGACGTCGAGACCGCCCGCCTCACCACCGAGGTCGGCATGGGCCAGCCGACGGCGTACACCCCGCACGAGCGCCGCCTCATCGCCACCCACGAGGCGGGCCACACCGTCGCCGCGTGGCTCTGCGCCCCCGAGCGCCGCCTCGAGGTGCTCACCATCATCAAGCGGCGTTCGGCCCTCGGGCTGCTCGCCCACGGCGACCGCGAGGACGTCTACACCCGCTCCCGCACCGAGATGATCAACATGATCCGGATCGCGTTCGGCGGCCAGTGCGCCGAGGAGATCTGGTACGGCGACGTCACCACCGGCCCCTCGGGCGACCTGTCCTACGCCACCAACGTCGCCGCGCAGATGGTCGGCGCCTGCGGCATGGAGGGCACGCTCGTGTCGTACAGCGCCATCCAGAACGGCGCCCTCAACGACTCCAACCTCGTCGGCCGCGTCCTCGGCGACTCCGAGGGCCGCGAGCGGGTCGAGCGGCTGCTGGCCGAGCAGAAGGCGTACACGAAGCGGCTCCTCGAGGAGAACACCCACCTCGTCGAGGCCCTGCGCGACGCGCTGCTCGACCGTTCCGAGCTCATCGGGCACGAGATCACCGACGTGCTGGAGACCGCGCAGGCGATGCGCAACGGCACCGTCATCGACCTCACGGAGGACACCTCGGTCAGCGCCGAGTAGCCACCGCCGTACGCGTCCGCGCCGCCCCGCCACCGACCGGCAGGGCGGCGCGGCCGTGTCTACGGTCCTTCGAGCGTGTCGAAGACTGCACTGGAAGTAGACCGTCCACGACACCAGCTACTGCTGGTACGTGCCCACGCCGTCGATGCCGCCGTCACCCGCCTTGCCAGCACGGAGAACGCCGGGGCTCGCGCGCGGAACGCGTGGCACGCCTCGTTCTTGGTGATCTTGGCTGCGTTTGTGCGCGCCGGGCAGCACGAACGCAGCCAAGATCACGATTTCGGCGGGCCCCCCGGACGAGCCTGCCCTCCCCGACTAGACGACCCGCGCCACCGGGATACGCCGCTCGACGACGCCGCGCGCCACGTCGCCGATGAGCAGGTTGTTGTTGCGCGCGTGGGTGCGCAGCCAGCCGAACGCCTCGTCCATGTCGCCGCGGAGCCGTTCGGCGACGACGCCCTTCGCCTGCTCGATGAGGACCCGCGTGTTCAACGCCGACTGCAGCTGCTCGGCAAGCAGCCGCGCCTCGCGGACCGCGCGCTCGTGCAGCAGGCCGATCGTCGCCATGTCGGCGAGCGCGCGGCACACCGCGACGTCGGAGTCGGGGAGGGTGCCGCGCTCGTTGCGGAACAGGTTGAGCGCGCCGATCGACTCGGTGCGCAGCCGCATCGGCAGCGCTACGACCGACTGGAACCCGTTGCGCAGCGCCTCGGCGCGCACGGTCGGCCACGCCTCGGTGTCGTGGAGGTCGGCGACGACGGGCCTGGCGGTCTCGTACGCGTCGAGGCAGGGCCCCTCGGAGTGCTGCACCTCGAACAGCTCGAGCAGGTAGATCCGCTCGGACGACGACGCGACGACCCGCAGCGAGCCGGCCTCGTCGGCGAGCATGATGCCGGCCGCATCGACGTCGGCGAGGTCGACGCAGCGCGAGGCCAGCATGTGCAGCAGCTCGACGATGTCGAAGCCGGTGACCAGGGTGTCGGCCAGCTCGACGAACGTCTGCGTGAGGAGCTCCTCGCGGGTCATACCGTCCTGCTCTCGTCGTCGTCGGTGAATCGGTAGCGGCGTTCGACCACGTCGAGCGACACGTCGTAGATGGAACGTTCCTGCGCAAAAGAGCGCGCGCGTAACCGCGCGAGTGCGTCGGCGAGGCCGATGTCGAGCTGCGCGGAGACCATGCCGGTCGCCTGGTGGACGACCGTACGGTGCGCCCAGCCCGGGGTCTTCGACGCCCCGTCAAGCGCCGTCGGCCCATCCTGCTCCTGCTCCAGCAGGAGGACCGTCGCGAGCTGGGCGAGGCCCTGCGCGTCGGCCAGGCCGTCGGGGGGCAGCGGGCCTGTCGTGGCGCGCGTCAGGTACAGGACGCCGAGGCGGATCGCACCGATCTCGAGGGGGACGGCGAAGACTGCGCACACCCCGGTCGTGCTCGTCGCCGACGGCGGCGACGCGCGCAGCCGCCGCCTCGGACCCACGCTGGTCGTGCCCGCCGTGCACCCGGTCCTGGGCCAGACGTTCGTCGTCGTCGCGCGCGGCACGCCGCGGCGGCCGTTCGACGAGGGCGACCTCGACCGCGTACGCGAGTTCGTCGCGGCCGCCAGCAACGGCGCGCCGCCGCGGGGCGCGCAGGCGCACGTGCAGGCCGTTCGGGTGCCGCCGCGGCTGCCGCTCGGCGCGCTGTTCGCCGTGCCCGCCGAGCCCCCCGCCGAGATCCGGCTCGAGGCGGTCGCGGGCGGCTCGGCGCTGCGCGCGGCCTTCGACGTCGCGCCCGCCGGGATGAGCCTCCTCGACACGGCGCTGCGCTACCGCTGGGTCAACCTCGCGCTCTGCGCCACGCTCGGCCGCGACCGCCACGCGCTGCTCGGGCTGTCGGTCGAAGACATCGTGGACCCGGCGCACGCCGACCGCGCGGCGGCGTTCTTCGCCCGCCTGCGGGGCGGCGGCTCCCCTGGGGTCAGGGACCGAATCGCGTTCGCCAGGCCCGACGGCCGCCGCGTCTGGGCGGACGTCGGCGGCTCGCTGTTCACCGCGCCGGGCGACCCGCCGCTGTTCCTCGTCCAGCAGTTCGACGTGACGGCGGACCACGACCGCGCCGAGGAGCTGGCCCACCGCGCGATGCACGACGACCTCACGGGGCTGGCCAACCGCGCGGTCCTCCGCGAACGCCTCCAGCTCGTGCTCGCCCGGCGCGGGGAGCAGCGGGTGGTGGCGTTCTTCCTCGACATCGATGGCTTCAAGAAGTTCAACGACGCTTACGGCCACAGCGTGGGCGACGCGGTGCTGTGCGAGGTCGCCGACAGGCTCGCCGCCGTCATCCGCGACGGCGACACCGTGGCGCGTGTGGGAGGTGACGAGTTCGTCGTCGCGGGCGAGGTCGTGGACGCGGACGAGGCGGGCCGCATCGCCGAACGCATCGCCGCGGCGTTCCGGTCGCCGGTGCCGGTCGGCGAGCGCGCGCTTGTCGTCACCGTCAGCGTGGGGGTCGCGCTCAGCGTCCCCGGCGACTCGCCCGAGGACCTCGTCGACAGGGCCGACCAGGCCCTGCTCGCCGAGAAGCACCGCGGTCCGCGGCGGTTCGTCCCGAGCGACCTCTTCTAGGAGCAGCGCTCGGCGAAACGGGCCGGCCGGTGGCCGCGAGTGACACATCGCGTTCCCGTGACCGCTTCCGGGCGATCCGGGGTGCGAACTGCGTCTTTTCCCCGCACGCGGTGCAACCCGGTTGCGGATGTGACGGGCGGGGTCGTCACCGCGGGTGAGACAGATGGCGTTACGCCAAGGCCTCCCAGCCGCGCGGCTCCGCTGCCCGGCCGTTAGTCTCGGGCGTCGTGAACCCCCGCCGCGCCGTGACGATCTCCCTGGTCGTCGTGGGGACGTTCCTGGGCGTTCTCATCGCCGTGGTGACGGCGTTCCACGTGCCGACGGGCACCGGCCTCGCGTCACTCGGCGTCGCGCTCACGGCACTGCTCCTCGGGCCGTACGCGCACCTGCTCGGCGTGACCCTGCGCTCCTCAGGAGCAGCGGCACTGCCGTGCGTCGCGTGGCTGGTCACGACGATGCTGCTGGCGAGCACCAGGCCCGAGGGCGATCTCGTCGTCACGGGGTCCGCCGAGGGACTGGCGTTCCTCCTCGTCGGTACGGTGTCCGCCGCCGTCGGGATCGGCACGGTTCGTTCCGGTATCGCCAGGTCCGACCGCCGCGCCGCCGACCGCGCGGCGACGCGGGACGTTAGCCCGAACGGTTCAAGCGAGGCCCCGATCGGCCGATAGATCACCCAGGGTTCGGTCTGTCCTGGGAGGGCGCGCGCGTGAGCCACGTCGTCGTACGGCTCGGTGGGGGGCGCTTCGCGCTGCCCATGGACGCCGTCGCCGAGGTCGGCCGCACGCCGGGCGTGACCCGCGTGCCGGGTACGCCGCCGTGGGTGAAGGGCGTCGCCAACTGGCGCGGCCGCATCCTCGGCATCCTCGACCTGCGCGACCTGCTCGGCGTCGCCGCCGGTGACGTCGCGGGGGAGGACCGGCTGGTCGTGCTCTCACGCGGCGGGTCGATGGTCGGCGTCGTCGCGGAGCGCGTGGACGGCGTCATCACGGTCGACACCGAGGCGCTGGAGCCCGCGCTGCTGACGCTGTCCGCCGAGGCGGGCGCGCTGCTCGAAGGGCAGCTCACGGACGAGAACGGACCGGTCGGCGTCGTCGACGCCGGTGCGGTCTTCGCGCTACGGCACCGCGTCGGTGTCGCACGGCGAGCGGGATAGGGAGCAAGGGAATGGACTTCTCGAAGCGGCTCGCGCGGGTCGCGGCGGTGGCGACGTGGCTCAGCCTCGTGCTGGCCGTTGCCGCGTCGTGGGTCCTCACGTCGGTCGGCGACGGCGGCAACGACATCAACCTCGGTTGGGTGCTGCTGTTCGCGGGCGTCGGCGCGATCGACGCGACCCTGCTGACGATCCTGCCGTTCTGGGAGGAGACGAGGCCCGGCGTCCGCAAGAACATCGCCGTCTGGCGGGCGGGCCTGCTCATCCTCGACATGGTGTTCGTCACCGGTGTCGCGGCCGCGACCGGCGGCATCGGCGGGCCGTTCTGGCTGCTGTTCATCCCGATCGTGCTCTTCGCCGCGGTGTCGCTCGACAAGTTCCAGGCGATGGCGTTCGGCGTCGTCGCGATCTTCGGCCTGGTCATCGCCTCGCTCATCGCAGGAACGCTCGACGCCGACCACGCGGGCACGCTGCTGCTGGTCTGCCCGCTGTTCCCCGCCATCGCGTGGTTCAACTCCAGCCTGTCGTCCGCGGTGTGGCAGATGCGCAAGCGCGCCAAGCTCGAGCGCGACGCGCTGCAGGCCCGCGTCGCCGAGCTGTCGCAGATCCTCGACCGCGCCGCCGGCGGCGACCTCGCCGTCGACCTCGACGTGGACGAGAGCGAGGCCGCGGCGCCGATCGCGACGCTGTCCTCGTCGTTCAACCACACGCTCGGCAACCTCCGCTCGCTCGTGGGGCAGATCCGTACGGGCGGCGAGCACATCGCCGCGTCGGCCGGCGAGCTGCTCGCCACCGCCGAGGAGCACGCGGTCTCCGCGACGCAGCAGTCGTCCGCGGTGTCCGAGACCACCTCGACCATCGAGGAGCTGGCCGCCACGGCCGCGCAGATCGCCGACACCGCCGAGGCCGTCGCGCGCTACGCCGCCGAGACCCTCCGTTACGCCGAGCAGGGCCGCGAGGCCGTCGGCGCGTCCGTCGACTCCATGGACAAGATCGCGTACCGCGTCGAGCAGATCGCCGCCCGCGCGCTGTCGCTCGGCGAGAAGTCGCACGAGATCGGCCGCATCCTCGACGTCATCGACGACCTGTCCGACCAGACCAACCTGCTGGCGTTGAACGCCGCCATCGAGGCCGCCCGCGCCGGCGAGCACGGCCGCGGCTTCGCCGTCGTCGCGTCCGAGGTGCGCAAGCTCGCGGAGCGTTCGATGGCCGCGACCAAGGACATCCAGGGGATCATCGCCGAGATCCAGGCCGAGACGAACTCCACGATCATCGCGAGCGAGGAGGGCGCCAAGGAGGTCAAGCAGGGCACCGGCCTGGCCCGCGGCGTCGTCGAGGCGCTGGAGCGGATCAGCGGCATGGTCGACGAGACCACGACCGCCGCGAAGGAGATCTCCATCGCGACGCAGCAGCAGCGTTCGGCGTCCGACCAGGTCGTCGCCGCCATGAACCAGGTGTCCGACGTCTCCCGCCAGTACGCCGTCGGCTCCAAGCAGGCCGCCGCGGCGGCCGCGCAGCTCAACGTCCTCGCCGCCGAGCTGCGCGCCTCCATCGCGCAGTTCAAGGTCGCGTAGGTCACGTTCTTTGAAGATCACCACGCGTGAGACCGGCGCCTGGGCTGCAGAGATGCGGCGCGGGCCGGGGGCGCGCGCATGAAGGACTGGGGGAACGACCCCGAGCTGGTCGCGACGTTCCGCGCCGAGGTGGAGGAACGCCTCGCGTCGCTGTCGTCCGGCCTCCTCTCGCTGGAGTCGCACCCCCGCGCCCGCGACCAGGTGGCCGCGCTGTTCCGCGACGCGCACACCGTCAAGGGCTCGGCGAAGATGCTCGGCCTCGACTCCGTCGTCGGCGTCGCGCACGTGATGGAGGACCTCCTCGGCGACCTGCGCGACGGCCGCCTCAAGGTCCGCAAGGACCTGATCGACCTGCTGCTCGTCGCCTGCGACGGCATCGGCCGCGGCATGCCCGGCGCGTCCGACCCCGTCGAGGAGGACGCGCTGCTGCCGGTCGTGGCGGCGTTGCAGGATGCCCGCGCGGGCACCGACCCGGTCGCCATCCCGGTGCTGCCCGCCGCGCACGTCGAGCCCGACGAGGAGGCCGACGACGAGGTCGCGCCGCGCGCGCACGACGTCTCCGACTCGGTCCGCGTCGGGGCCTCCAAGGTGTACGACCTCATCGACGTCGTCGGCGAGGCCGCCCTCGGCGCCCGCCGCGTCGAGCAGGTCGCCAACGTCCTCCTCGACGTCCTCGCCGAGCACGCCCGCTGGACCAAGTCGCTGCGCCTCGCGGCCGGCAACGACGACCTGCCCGAGCAGGTCTCCCTCGCGCTGCACCGCCTCCTCGCGCTCGGCGACCAGGCGCAGGGCGCCGGTACGCAGCTCCGCGAGCTCACCGAGGTCCAGCTCAACCGCGTCTCGCTCGTCCGCGACGGCGCGATGGGGCTGGCGATGGTGCCGTTGCGGCGGGTCGTGGCGGCGTTCCCGCGCCTCGTCCGCGAGGTCGCGACGGCCACCGGCAAGAACGTCGTCCTCGAGATCGAGGGCGACGACGTCGAGCTCGACAAGCAGGTGCTGGACGGCGTCGCGGACGCGTTGAAGCACCTCGTCATCAACGCCGTCGACCACGGCTGCGAGCCCCCCGCCGAACGCCTCGCCGCCGGCAAGCCCGAGCAGGCCACCGTCCGCGTCGCGGCACGGACGGCCGGCGGGCACGTCGTCATCGAGGTGTCCGAGGACGGCCGCGGCATCGACGAGGACGTCGTGCGCGCCAAGGCCGCCGAACGCGGCCTCCTCCCCGCCGAATCGACGCTCACCGGCGCGGCGCTGCTGTCGCTGCTGTTCACGCCGGAGTTCTCGACGGCGGCCAGCGTCACCGAGACGTCCGGCCGCGGCGTCGGCCTCGACGTCGTCAAGACCTCCGTGGACGAGCTCGGCGGCTCCATCGACGTCCGCAGCAACGTCGGCGAGGGCACGACGTTCGCGCTGACCCTGCCGGTGACGCTCGGCGTCATGCGCTGCCTCGTCGCGCGGCTCGGCACCGAGCGCTTCGCGATCCCGGTGACGTCCGTGGTCGAGTCCATCGGCCTGAACGACGCAGGCGTCACGTCGCTCGCCGGCATGCCCGTCATCACGCGGCACGGCCAGTCGCTGCCGCTGCTCGACCTCGGCGACGCGCTCGCGGTGCCCGGCGAGCGGGCGCCGAAGGCCGCGCTCATCGTGCGGCACGGCGACCGGCAGATCGCCTGGTCCGTCGACCGGCTCGAGGGCGAGACCGAGCTCGTCATCAAGGACCTCGGGTCGTTCATCCGCCGGGTGCCCGGCATCTCCGGCGCGACCATCGCCGGCGACGGCAACGTCGTCTGCCTGCTCGACCTGCGCGACATCGCCGACCGCGCCATCGGCCTCGGCGGCTCCGGCATCACCCGCCGCCTCGTCGCCGACTCCGCTCCGGCGGAGGCCGCGGCGCGGAAGCCGAAGGTGCTCGTCGTCGAGGACTCCCTCGGCGTGCGCGAGCTCGAACGCGTCATCCTCGAAGGCGCCGGCTACGCCGTCGAGACGGCCGTCGACGGCCTCGACGGCGCGTCGCGGCTGCGCGAGCACGACATCGCCGACATCGTCATCAGCGACGTCGAGATGCCCGGTATGACGGGCTTCGAGCTCACGCGGACCATCCGGCGTACGAAGGGCTGGGAGCACGTCCCGGTCGTCATCATGACCTCGCTCGGCAACGAGGACGACCGCAGGATGGGGCTCGAGGCGGGCGCCAGCGCGTACCTCCTCAAGGGCGAGTTCGACCAGGCCGAGCTGGTCGAGACGGTCCGCCGTCTGATCGGTCGATAGGCTCGCTTCGTGCCTCGCATCGTCATCGCGGACGACAGTCCGACCCTCCGTCGCATCGTGTCGTCCGTCCTCACCTCCGCAGGCCACGAGGTGGTCCAGGCGGAGGACGGCGTCGACGCCGTGCAGACCGTCTTCCGTGAGCAGCCGGACGCCGTCGTCATGGACGTCCAGATGCCGCGGGTGTCCGGCTACGTCGCCACGCGGCTGCTCAAGGACGACTGGCAGACCGCGGACATCCCCGTCGTGCTGCTGACGTCGCTGGACGCCGCGAGCGACCGGTACTGGGGCACCAAGACCGGCGCCGACGGCTACCTCACCAAGGACTTCGAGGCACCCGACCTGACAGGTGCCGTGTCGGCCGTTCTCGACAAGGCGGCCGAGGCGCGCGGCGGGCGTCCCCCGATGCGCCCCGACCCCGTCGAGCTGTCCGCCGACGACGTCCTCTCCAAGGTCTGCGACCTCCTGGACCGCAAGCTGTTCGAGACGTCTGTCGCGGCCGAGGTCACCGAGCTGGCGGCGCGCACGCACGGCTTCGACGAGACCGTCGAGGCGCTGCTCGAGGTCGTCCGCCGCTTCGTGGACTTCCACGTCGCCGGCGTGCTGCTCCTGGAGGAGCGGCAGGGCTACGTCGTCGTCTGCCACGAGACCAGCGACGTGCACTTCAACGAGTTCCGCGCCCGCGTCGCCGAGAGCGTTTCGAGCGCCGCCGGGGTGTCGTACGACCTCTCCGCGGTCAACGTCCGCACCGTCGATCCCGAGGATCTCCTCGGCGACGAGGACGAGGGGCCGATGTCGACGTTCCTGTCGATGCCGCTGCGCGGCCACGGCGGCAAGGTCATCGGCGTGCTCGCGCTGTCGTCGTCGTTGAAGAGCGCGTTCTCCGAGACGTCGCTCTCGACGCTGAAGCTGCTCGAAGGACCCACCGCGCTCGTCGTCGACAACGCGCGCCAGTCGGTGTCGCGGCCGTCGTGACCGTCGACGCCGACGCGTACCGGGGCGTCGTCGGCCACTTCGCCACCGGGGTGACCGTCGTGACGACGTGCGACCAGGGGCGGCACGTCGGCATGACCGCGAACTCGTTCACCTCGGTGTCGCTCGACCCCGTGCTGGCCCTCGTCGCGGTCGACCGCAACGCCCGCTTCCACGCCGCGGTGCTGAGGTCGGAGTCGTTCGCGGTCAACGTCCTCGCCGCCGACCAGCAGGACCTGTCGCGGTGGTTCGCCACCCGCGGGCGGCCGCACGACGACGAGCACATCGACCGCTGGCCGCACCGGATCGGCTCCGTGTCAGGGGCCGCTGTCTTCGACGGCGTGCTCGCGGCGCTGGAGTGCAGGACGTACGCAACCCACGACGGCGGCGACCACACGCTGCTCGTCGGCGAGGTGCTCGGCATGACCGCCGACCGGCCCGACGCGGAGCCGCTGCTCTACTTCAAAGGTGTCTACAGGACGCTGCCCGCGGGCCCCGAGGACCCGACGCCGTCACTCGCGGACGGGTCACCCGACTAGCGACAGCCCCGCGACGATGGCGGCCGACAGCAGCATCGCGGCGACCGCGACGATGGCGACGACCCGGACCGTGTTCTGGCTCACGGGTTCTTTCTACTCCGGCAGTCGTGGGCGCGGCGGGAGGGCGCGGACCTCGCCGGTGGACAGCCACCACAGGTACGCGACCTCGTCGGCGTCGCCGGGAAGCGCGCGCAGGTAGCGCAGCGCGTCGGCGGCCTCGTCGGCGTGGCCGTCGCACCAGTCGTCCTCGGCCGCGCAGGAGCGGCCGTACTCACCGCCCTGGGGGCCGCAGGTCTGCACGAGGCGCGGCTCGGCGCCGCAGCGTTCGCAGTCGCCGGCGGTGACGTTGCGCGGCCCGAAGCGGTCGTCGTCGAGCCACGGGTGCTCGCGCCGTAGCGCCGCCTGGAGCTCCTTCTTCGGCGGCACGCCCGCGGGCCAGGACATGCGGGCAGTATGCGTCGTATGGCGAAGACCAAGGTCGTGGCGACGCTCGGCCCCGCGAGCCGCGACCCCGAGGTGCTCGCCGGGATGATCGAGGCGGGCGTGTCGGTCGTCCGGATCAACTGCTCGCACGGCACGCGCAACGACCACGTCGCCGACGTCGCGCTGGTGCGTACGGTCGCCGGGTCCCTCGGGCGCAACGTCGCGGTGCTCGCCGACCTCCAGGGGCCGAAGATCCGGGTCGGCACGGTCGACCCGGCGGGCGTCGTGCTGAGCGGGACGGCCGTGCTGCGGGGCGGCGTCGAGACGTCGTCCGACGACGCGGTGCCGGTGTCGTACGTGCGGTTCGCCGACGACGTACGGCCAGGGACGTGCGTCCTGCTCGACGACGGGCGGATCGAGCTGCGGGTGCGGTCGGTCGTGGGCCACGACGTGCTGTGCGACGTCGTCCGCGGCGGTCTGCTCACCAGCCGCAAGGGGATCAACCTGCCGGGCGTGGACGTCACCGCGCAGAGTCCGACGCTGAAGGACCTGGAGGACGCGATCGCGCTGGTGGGCGCGGGGATCGACTACCTCGCGATGTCGTTCGTCCGCTGCGCCGACGACGTCGAACGGCTGCGCGCGGCGGTCCAGGGCATCGGCCACGACGTGCCGATCGTCGCGAAGCTCGAGCGCCCCGAGTCGGTGGACAGGCTCGACGAGATCCTCGCCGTCTCCGACGCCGTCATGGTCGCGCGCGGCGACCTCGGCGTGGAGGTCGGGCCCGAGCGGGTGCCCGTGCTCCAGAAGTCGATGATCGCCGCCGCCAACGCGCACGCGCTCCCCGTCATCACCGCGACGGAGATGCTGGAGTCGATGATTGCCGCGCAACGCCCCACGCGCGCCGAGGCGTCGGACGTCGCGAACGCCGTGTTCGACGGGACGTCCGCCGTCATGCTCTCCGCGGAGACCGCGATCGGCACCGACCCCGTCAACGTCGTCCGCTGGATGACGCGCATCTGCGAGCAGGCGGAGGGCGCGCCGCGGTTCGCGGAGCCGCCGCCGCCGGTACGCGGCTCCATCACGCCGGCCCGCGCCGTCGCCCACGCCGTGGTGCAGACGGTGAACGACCTCGGCGCCGTTGCCGTCGTCGTGCACACGCAGACGGGTTCGTCGTCGCGGCTGGTGGCGTCGTTCAACCCCGGGGTGCCGGTGCTCGCGCTGTCGCCGGCCGAGGAGACGCTGCGGCTGGTGGCACTGCACCGTGGCGTCAGGGGCGCGCTGGTCGACCGGGCGGACGACTCGGTGACGCTGACGGCCCAGGCCAACGAGGAGGTGCTACGCGCCGGCCTCGCGCGACCGGGCGACTGCGTCGTCGTGGTGGCCGGTGCGCCGGGCCACGTGGGCGGCACAAACCGGCTGCTCGTGCATCAGGTGACCTGACCCTCGGGGGTGTCGCGGACGGTGACGCCGAGGGCCGCGAGCTCGTCGCGGAGCCGGTCGGAGGCGGCGAAGTCCTTCGCTTCGCGCGCCGCGGCGCGCTGGTCGAGAAGATCCTGAGCGCCCTGGGGGAGAGCGGCTTTCGGCTTGCCGACGTCGCGGACGAGGTCGAGCCCCAGCACCCGGTCCATGTGCGCGAACAGCTCGAACTTGCTGCCGTCGGGGATGTCGGTGTCGCGCTCGACCTCGCGGACGACCTGCAGCGCGGCGGGCGTGTCGAGGTCGTCGTCGAGCGCCTGGCGGAACCGCCCCTCGTACTCGGCGCACATCGGCTTCGACGGCGACTCGGCCCAGGTCCGTACGCGGTCTCGCCACCGCGCCAGCGTCTTGTCGGCGGCCTCGATCTCGTTCCACGTCAGGTTGATCTGGGTGCGGTAGCGGCTCCCGAGGTAGGACAGGCGCAGCGCCAGCGGGTCGTAGCCGCGGTCGGCGATGTCGCTCACGAGGACCACGTTGCCGGTCGACTTGGCCATCTTGCGGCCCTCGAACAGCAGGTGCTCGCCGTGGACCCAGTGGCGTACGACCTGATGGCCGACCGCGGCCTCGGACTGCGCGCGCTCGTCCTCGTGGTGGGGGAAGCGCAGGTCGATGCCGCCGGTGTGCACGTCGATCGTCTCGCCGAGCAGCGCGAGCGACATCGCCGAGCACTCGATGTGCCAGCCGGGGAAGCCCGTACCCCAGGGCGTCTCCCAGACCTGCTGCCTGTTGGGGCCCGCGTCCTTCCAGAGCGCCCAGTCGGCGTGGAAGCGCTTGTACGGATGCACCTCGCCCTCGCTGCGGTGGCCCGCGACGAGGGAGTCGAGGCGGTTGCCGGAGATGGCGCCGTACGGCTCCCACGACGACGCGTCGAAGAACACCGAGCCGTCCTCGGTGGCGTACGCGTGCCCCTTCTCGATCAGCCGCGCGATCAGCTCGATCATCGGCTCGATCCAGTCCGACGCCTTGGGCTCGTCGTCGGCGCGATGGATGTTGAGCGCGGCGAGGTCGCGGTGGAACGCCTCGGTGTAGAACTCCGCGATCTCCAGCGCGGTCTTGCCCTCCGCGCGCGCCTGGGCGAGAACCTTGTCGTCGCCGAGGTCGTTCGTGTCGTCGGTCAGGTGGCCGACGTCGGTGATGTTCTGGACGACGTGCACCTGGAGCTTGTGCAGCTCGGCGACCCGGCGGATCAGGTCGGACAGGAGGAACGTCCGGAAGTTGCCGACGTGCGCGTACCGGTAGACGGTCGGGCCGCAGGCGTAGAGCGTGAGGCGACCGGGGGTCGCGGGCTCGATGTCGACGACGCCGCGCGCCATGGTGTCGTACAGCCGCATCACGCCCCCGAGCCTACGGAACGTGCGCAACCGGGTTGCACCCCGTGCGGCGAAAAAGCGCAAAACGCACCCCGGTTGCGTTCAGGACAGCCGCGCTCGCGACATCCTGGCCGCCCGCAGGGCGTGGTCGGCGGCCTCGGGGTCGACAGGGGCTACGGCCTCGGCGTACGCCTCCAGCTCGAACGCCGCCGCGAGGTAGTCGCCGAGCTGGATGAGGATCTCGCCGCGCTCCTTGCGCAGCGCCAGCGAGTGCGACGGCACCAGCATCGACAGCTCGACGGCCCACAGGCGCGTACGCAGCTTGTCGTGCCTCGACGCGCCCGCGCGGATGTTGGCGAGCACGCGGGTCACGATCGCGGGGACCGGCCACGGCGCGAGGTCGTCGTCGGACACCGGGCCCATCCGCATGTCGAGCTCGTGCCGCGACACGACCCGGCCGCCGTAGAACGGATCCACGAGCAGCCCGCCCACGGACACGAAGAAATGGCCTGGCAGGCCGACCCCGTCGCACGGCACGCCGAGCCGCCGCGCGACCTCCATGTACACCACCGACAGCACGATCGGTACGCCGCGCCGCCGCCGGAGCACCTCGGAGAGCAGCGAGGCGCGGAGGTCGCCGTAGTCGTCGCCGTAGCCGCGGAAGCCGGCGTCGTCGGCGAGCGCTCGCCGCAGTCCGGTCGGCTCCTCGCCCGACACCATCAACGGAGCCGCCGCCTCGGCGAGCGCGTCCAGCGCGTCGAGTCCCGAACCCACGTCCAGGTCGGGGAACACCTCGCACCCGACGAGCAGGCAGGCGAGCCCGAGGTCGGGCGCGGTCGAGCGCAGGTTGTCCGCGAACCGCCGTCGGGACTCGACGGTCATCGGGCAGGGCGTTCGGGCGGCGGCGGGACGACCTTCCCCGCCAGCAGGTCCGCCTCGGCGACCTCGATGATCTTGCCGTCCCTGCGGCGTACGGACAGCACGCCCATCTGCCACGACACGAGCTCGCCGACGACGTCGGAGACTCCCGCCTCGACCTTACGGCGGAGCGACACCCGCGACCCGACGTCGTCATGGGTCACGGTCACTCGGTACACGCCGCCGGTCGGAATGGGGTCTCCCCTGGTCGTCAATCGGGTAGGTCCCGGCGCGGTGTGATGTGATGCACCGAGCCGCCCCTGCGATACTAGGCAGACCCGCGCTAGGAGGAGCCGAACCGTGACGTACACCATCGCCGAGCCGTGCGTCGATGTGAAGGACAAGGCCTGCATCGAAGAGTGCCCGGTCGACTGCATCTACGAGGGCGTGCGCTCGCTGTACATCCACCCCGACGAGTGCGTGGACTGCGGCGCGTGCGAGCCTGTCTGCCCCGTCGAGGCGATCTTCTACGAGGACGACGTCCCCGCCACGTGGAAGCCGTTCACCAAGGACAACAAGGACTTCTTCAACGACCTCGGCTCGCCGGGTGGCGCCTCGAAGATCGGCCCCCAGGCGTTCGACGGCCCGTACGTCGCGGCGATGCCCGCCGACTAGCAAGTCCTTCCACGACCGCGCCGCCTGGCCCCCTCCGGCCGGGCGGCGCGTCGTGTGTCCGAGCGGAGGTGGCGTGCTGGATCTCCCTGAGTTCCCCTGGGACAGGCTGACGCCGTACGCCGACCGCGCGCGCGCTCACCCCGGCGGCATCGTCGACCTCTCCGTCGGCACGCCCGTCGATCCCACGCCCTCCGTCGCGCAGAGCGCCCTGTACGACGCCGCCGACGCCCCCGGCTACCCCCTCACCGCAGGCACCCCCGAGCTCCGCGAGGCCATTACGGCGTGGCTGGCGCGCCGGCTCGGCGTCGAGGCCGGCGCCGTGCTCCCCACGATCGGCAGCAAGGAGCTCGTCGCGCTGCTGCCGACGCTGCTCGGGCTGCGGGGGCGGGTGCTGTTCCCCGACCTGGCGTACCCGACGTACGACATCGGCGCCCGGCTGGCCGGCTGCGAGCCGGTCCCCGTCAGGACGACCGACGGCCTGATCGACGTCGAAGCGCTGGACCCCGAGGGCGCCGCCGCGCTCTGGGTCAACCACCCCGCCAACCCCCACGGCCGCATGGCCCCGCCCGAGCACCTCGCCGAGGTCGTCGCGTGGGGCCGCGCGCACCGCGTCCTCGTGCTCTCCGACGAGTGCTACGCCGAGTTCGGCTGGACCGCGAAGGCCACCAGCGCGCTCGCCGAGGGGTCCGACGGCGTTCTCGCCGTCCACTCGCTGTCCAAGCGGTCGAACCTCGCAGGCTACCGGGCGGCGTTCGTCGCGGGCGACGCCGAGGTGGTCGAGCGCCTGCTGGAGGTACGCCGCCATGCCGGCCTCATCGTGCCGTTCCCCGTGCAGGCGGCGATGGTCGCGGCACTGGGCGACGACGAGCACGTCGAGGCTCAGCGCGCCCGCTACATGGAGCGCCGTGACGTGCTCATGCCCGCGCTCGGCAAGGCGGGGTGGCGCGTCGACCACTCCGACGGCGGGCTCTACCTCTGGGCCACGCGCGGCGACGACTGCTGGGCTGCCGTGGGATGGTTCGCCGACCGTGGCATCCTCGTCGCGCCAGGGGAGTTCTACGGAGCTCCTGGAGCGCAGCACGTCCGCCTCGCCCTGACCGCCCCCACCGACCGCGTCACCGCCGCGGCCGCCCGCCTGGAGTGACCATGCAGCACGAGATCGAAGCACTCTGGGAACGCCGCAACGGCATGTCCGAGAACGACCTCCAGGCCCGCGGGCTCGTCACCGAGGTCATCGACGAGCTCGACCGCGGCAAGATCCGCGTCGCCGAGGTCGGCATCGACGGCGAGGTGGTCGTCCACGAGTGGGTGAAGCAGGCGATCCTGCTGTCGTTCCGGCTGCTCAACATCGCCGACGGCGAGGTGGGGCCGTTCGCCTACCGCGACCGCATCCCGTTGAAGAAGACGTTCGACGGCGTGCGGGTCATCCCGGGCGCCATCGCGCGGTGGGGCTCGTACTGCGCGCCGGGCGTCGTGCTCATGCCGTCGTTCGTCAACATCGGCGGCTACGTCGACGAGGGCACGATGGTCGACACCTGGGCCACGGTCGGGTCGTGCGCCCAGATCGGCAAGCGCGTGCACCTGTCCGGCGGCGTCGGCATCGGCGGCGTCCTCGAGCCGCCGAACGCCGTGCCGGTGATCGTGGAGGACGACGCGTTCATCGGGTCGCGGTCGATGGTGGTCGACGGCGCGCGCGTACGCCGCGGCGCCAAGCTCGGCGCCGGCTGCATCCTCACCGCGTCGACGCACGTGTTCGACGCGGAGACCGGCGAGGAGCTGCCCCGCGGCGAGGCCCCCGAACGTTCCGTCTGCGTCGGCTCGTCGCGGATGAAGTCGTTCCCCGGGGGAGAGTTCGGGATGCCGTGCCTGCTCGTGCTGCGCTACCTCGAGGGCACCGAGCACGACAAGCTCCAGCTCAACGACGTGCTCCGCAGGCACGGGGTGTCGATGTGACGCTCGACGTCACGCTGGACCCCGTCGCGCTGACCGCCGCGATCGTCGACGTCGAGAGCGTCAGCGGCAACGAGCGCGCGCTCGCCGACGCCGTCGAGGCGACGCTCTCGGGCCTGGGCCACCTGGAGGTGACACGCGACGGCGACGCGGTCGTCGCGCGGACGTCGCTGGGGCGTACGCAGCGCGTCCTCCTCGGCGGCCACCTCGACACCGTTCCTGTCGCCGGCAACCTGCCCTCGCGCGTCGAGGGCGACCGCATCCACGGCTGCGGCACGTCGGACATGAAGTCCTCGCTCGCGGTCATGCTGCGCCTTGCCGCGACGCTGACCTCGCCTCGCCATGACCTGACGTACGTCTTCTACGACAACGAGGAGGTCGAGGCCGAGAAGAACGGCCTCGGCCGCCTCTCCCGCAACGCCCGCCACCTCCTCGACGCCGACCTCGCGATCCTCATGGAGCCGACGAACGGGCTCGTCGAGGCCGGGTGCCAGGGGACGTTGAAGGCGGTGGTGGCGCTGGACGGGGTCCGAGCGCACAGTGCCCGGAGCTGGCTGGGGGACAACGCGATCCACAAGGCCGGCGAGGTGCTGCGCAGGCTGGCGGCGTACGACGCGCGGCGCGTCGTCATCGACGGCTGCGAGTACCGCGAGGGCCTCAACGCCGTCGGGATCAGCGGGGGAGTGGCGGGCAACGTCATCCCGCACGAGTGCGCGGTGAGCGTCAACTTCCGCTTCGCGCCGGACCGTTCGGAGGAGCAGGCGGCGGAGCACGTACGCGAGGTGCTCGGCGGCTACGACGTGACGATCGCCGACTCGGCGGCGGGCGCGATGCCCGGCCTCGACCGCGAGGTGTCGAAGGAGTTCATCGCGACGGTCGGCAGCGCGCCGATGGCGAAGCTCGGCTGGACCGACGTCTCGCGCTTCGCGGCGCTCGGCATCGCCGCGCTCAACTACGGCCCCGGTGACCCGAACCTCGCGCACAAGGCCGACGAGTCCTGCGACACCGCGCTCATCGGCCGGTGCGAAGAGGTCATGCGCGCGTACCTGGCCTGACGCGTGGATACGTTTACGGCATGAGCGACGACAAGCCCGGCGAGCTGCCCAGCCACGCGCCGATGCCGGAGAAGCAGCGCGGCCAGACGGTGCTGCGCCGCGAGCACGCCGAGTCGTCGGTCACGACCGACCAGCGGCTGCTCGACTCCAAGGGGGCGGCCGACTGGGTGCACACCGACCCGTGGCGGGTGCTGCGCATCCAGGCGGAGTTCGTCGAGGGGTTCGGCACGCTCTCGTCGCTCGGCCCCGCGGTGAGCGTGTTCGGCTCCGCGCGCACGCCGCGTACGGACCCCGACTACGCCAGCGGCGAACGCCTCGGCGCCGCCCTGGCCCGCGCCGGCTTCACCGTCATCACCGGCGGCGGCCCCGGCCTCATGGAGGCGGTCAACAAGGGGTGCCTCGAAGCCGGCGGTACGTCCGTCGGGCTCGGCATCGAGCTGCCTTTCGAGCAGCGGCTCAACGACTACGTCGACATCGGCATCCAGTTCCGGTACTTCTTCGCGCGCAAGACGATGTTCGTGAAGTACGCGCAGGCGTTCGTCATCGCGCCCGGGGGGTTCGGGACGCTGGACGAGCTGTTCGAGGCGCTGACGCTGGTGCAGACGGACAAGGTGACGCGCTTCCCCGTCATCCTGCTCGGGGAGGCGTACTGGCGCGGGATGGTCGACTGGCTGCGCGACACGATGGCGGCCGGCGGCAAGATCGCTCCCGAGGACCTCGACCTCCTGCACTGCACCGACGACGTCGACGAGGCGGTGGACGTCATCGTGCGCGCCGCGGAAGCCCGCCGCCGCGAGGGCCGGCAGTAGTGGCGACCATCTGCGTGTTCTGCGCGTCGAGCGACGACATCCCGCAGCGTTACGTCGACCTCGCGACCGAGGTCGGCACCGAGCTGGCGCGGCGCGGCCACTCGCTCGTCAGTGGCGGCGGCTCGGTGTCGTTGATGGGCGCCGTCGCGCGGGCGGTCAGGGCGGGCGGGGGACGTACGGTCGGCATCATCCCCCGCGCGCTGCTGGAGATGGAGATCGCCGACCACGCCGCCGACGAGCTCGTCGTCTGCGACACCATGCGCGAGCGCAAGGGCGAGATGGACCGCAGGTCCGACGCGTTCATCACGCTGCCCGGCGGCATCGGCACGCTCGAAGAGCTGCTGGAGGTGTGGACCGCGCGCACCCTCGGCATGCACGACAAGCCGGTCGTGGTGTGCGACCCCGACGACGCGTACGCGCCGCTGCGCGCGCAGATCGACCAGCTCATCGAACGCGGCTTCGCCCGACCCGAGATCAACGACGCGCTGGTCTGGTGCACGACGGCGGCGGAGGCGGTGACCCTCGCCGAAGGCTCGGGCCACCAGCCCCCGCCCGACGACGAGGAGCTGCTCGAAGCAGAGCTCTGACGCCCCCCCCGCGAAGTTGATCACCTGTGTCCCCTGGGCAGCCTTTCGGCCGCACGGCAGGGGCGGTCAGAGGCCCTTGTAGTTGAACACCTGGCTCAGCGTGTGCTGGACCTCCACCAGGTCGCGCTGGTCGGCCATGACCTGGTCGATGTCCTTGTACGCCGCCGGGTGCTCGTCGAGGAGCGCCTGGGCGTCGGCGTCGAGCCAGGACTTGCCCGCCATCGCCTCCTTGAGCGACTCGACGGTCAGCGTCCGCTTCGCCTGGCCACGCGAGAGCCGCCGGCCCGCGCCGTGGCTGCACGAGTGGTACGACGCCGTGTTGCCGAGGCCGCGCACGACGTACGACCGCGTGCCCATCGAGCCGGGGATGACGCCCTCGTCACCCGCCGCGGCCTTGATGGCGCCCTTGCGGGTGACCCAGAGGTCGCGACCGTCGTGCGTCTCCTGCTGCGTAAAATTGTGGTGGCAGTTGATGACGCGCAGCTGCCGGCCCTTGCCCACGACCTCGAACAGCGACTTCACCGCCCGCTCGCTCATCACCGCACGCGACGCCATGGCGTACCGCTGCGCCCAGAGCATGTCGGAGACGTACGTCTCGAACTCCGGCGTGCCCTGCACGAAGTACGCGAGGTCGGGGTCCTCGAGGGTCTGGCCGAGGCGCTTCATCTCGCCCTTGGCCTTCTCGATGTGCCGCTGCGCGAGCTGGTTGCCGATGCCCCGCGAGCCCGAGTGGAGAACGGTCCACACGTGCTCGCGCTCGTCGAGGCAGACCTCGACGAAGTGGTTGCCGGAGCCGAGCGTGCCGAACTGCGTCGCCGCGGTGACCTGCTGCTTCGGCGAGAACTCCGTCGCGTGCTCGCCGAGGGCGTCGTACCGGCCGCTGGACACGGCGTGCTCGTGGCCCTTGCCGACGCCGGCGGGGATGCGCCGGGCGACGAGCGGCATGAGCGCGTCGAGCGAGTCGGGCAGGTCGGCGGCGGTGAGGTCGGTCTCGACCGCCACCATGCCGCAGCCGATGTCGACGCCGACGGCCGCGGGGATGATCGCGTCGCGGGTCGGGATGACCGAGCCGACGGTGGCGCCGATGCCGACGTGCGCGTCGGGCATGAGCGCGACGTGGCCGTCGACGAACGGCAGCCGCGCCGTCCGCTCCGCCTGCTTCGCCGCGGCGGGGTCGAGGTCGGACGCCCACGACAGCAGCTTCGGGGCGACCTGGGTGGGGGGCACGGGAGCCTCCTCTCGTCTGGACAACGGTCGCGGACGATGACAGCCGCGAAACCGTTTGCGCCAGGCGTTTTCCTACCCGCGCGGGCCGCGCGTCACCCCGACGGGACGGCGAGGACGTAGTGCTTGACGGGGCCGGTGAACGTGCCGGCCTCGGCGACGATCATCTTCGCGTCGTACTCCCCGCCCTGGTGCATCCAGCGCGGCTTGCCGTGGGCGGTGGTGTTGGTGTCGGTCCACAGGTGGTTCGGCGTCTCGGTGACGGGACAGGTGAGGCCCGGTGCTACGACGCAGAGCTGCGCCACCTCCGCCTCGGAGTCAGGCCTGTTCGCGTCGTAGCCGTTGATGACGAGCGCGGGGCCGCGGGTGATGAACCGGATCGTGTTCGTCACCGCGCTGGCGCCGGTCGCCGGCAGCGACTCGAACGACGCGACGGTGTCGCGCAGCGGTGTCGTGAGACGCAGGACCCGCCGTCCGCTCATGCCGCTGGCCGGCACGGTGAACGTCGTCCGCCCCCGCGCCAGCAGCCGCAGCGTGACCTTCCCGCGCAGGTAGTCGAAGAACACGTTGTGGCTGAACGGGTACCCGGGCAGCCTGCCGCCCCAGCCACGGCCGTGCTTGCTGGTGCCGACGATGACGGCGTACGTGCCCTCGCTCCGGACGACGGCGTGGAAGAAGTCGAGCCTGGCCGTCTCCGGCAGCGTGAACGTCCCGATCGACGGGCCGTCCGCGACGATGACGACGGTGCCCTTCGCCTCGGCGACGGCCGGCGCGGCGGTCGCGGCGAGGACGAGCGGAAGCAGCATGCGGAGTAGGGGTCGCATGGGGAGACAGGTTCGCTGGGAGGCGGGTGGATCCTGCCGCTAGGCCCGCTTCGGCACCTCGGGGACGGGCAGCAGCGGCGGCAGGCTCGAACGGCCCGGCGCGGCGGCCGCGTCGTCGAGACCGAGACGCGGCGCGGGCCAGCGCTTGCGGGACTGCTGCGCGAGCTTGTGCATGAGGTTCATCGCCGCGGGGTCCTCGGTGCCCGGCCGCACCTCGATGAGGCCCGCGTCGCGGAGGCCCTGCATCCACTCGAGGCCGCGCTGCGTACGGACCAGTGTCAGCGTCCACCCGTCGCCCTGGCCGAGCCCGCCGGTCGAGATGTCGGCGTGCTGCGCCGCGAAGTCGGGACACGTCGTACAGCCTGGGCGCGTGTGCTTGTGCGTGTCCTTCAGCGGGATGTCGACTCGGGTGTCGTCCTCGCCGTGCCAGACGATGAACTTCCCCTTGATGTTGACCTTGTTGATCGTGTCGAGGGGGATGCCGTACTCCTCGGCGAGCATCCCCTCGTACATGCCGTCGTAGGTGAACGTCTTCGAGCAGAGCAGGCCGATGGTCAGCGCGATGCGCTTGGCGTACTTGTTGAGGCGGCGCGCGTTGACGGTGCCGTTGATGGACGCCTGGCAGGACATGCCGACGAGCGCGAGGTTCTTGAGGCCCTGCGCCTCGGCCTCGCGCATGGCGAGCGGGTTGGCGGAGTACGTGTAGCGCGAGCCCGCCGTCCGCAGCACGCCCGCGCGGTCGGTGACGACGGCGGGCACGGCGTCGAGCTGCCGCTCGTCGGAGAAGTCGGAGACGAGCGCGCCGTCGATGCGGCCGTTCTCCAGGCCCCAGATGAGCAGCGCGGAGACGAGCCCCCCGTCCTGGCCGGCCTTCAACGTCGCGGGGTCGGTCGCGCGGACGAGCAGCACCTCCGACGCGATGCCGGAAGGCTCGTCCGTGTTGCGCTCGCGGCCGAACAACGCGACGTCGCTCGCCGTCTCCCAGTCGCGGAAGCGCGGGCAGGCGCGGGTGCAGATGTCGCAGCCCTTCTCGCCGTAGACGCAGTTGTCGGCGAGCGTCGAGTCCTCGACGTTGAACGGCTGGTACGTCACCGCGTGGTCGTAGCCGAGCACGTCGCGCGGGCACGCCATGACGCACGCGGCGCACCCGGTGCAGAGCCCGGTCTGCACGACCTCGTGGAACAGCTCGTGCCACTGCGTCTTCGCGTCGTCCACGCCGCCGACCCTACCTACAGTGGTGGGGTGGAGAGCGAGTACGCGCGGGCGTTGGCCCGGCGCTGGGCGTGGATCACGGTGGCGGCGACGGGCGTCGTGACGTACGGCGTCGCGCAGGTGCTGCACCACGACCTCGGCGCGACGACGGTGTCGTTCGCGATGTTCGCGGGGCTGTTCGGCGGGACGGCGTGGTTCCTGGGGCACGAGGTGGCGTCGTACCGGCGCTGCCCTCGCTGCGGCCACCAGCAGACCGCACGCCCGCTCACCTGCCCCGAGTGCGGCTACGACGTCAGGACGCGGCCGCGGTACGTCTGCTCCCAAGGCCACGCGTCGTACGAGCCCGGCATGTGCGACTGCGGGCGCAGGCGGCAGGCGTACGTCCCGCCGGACGTCGGCGGGCGGGTGTCGCGGATGCTCTGGGCAGGGCTCGCGATGCTCGTCGTGCTCCTCGCCCTCGGCTTCCTGCTGGGCCGATGACGAGTCCCGAGGACCTGACGCGGGTCGCGCCGGAGTTCATGCCGTTGCTGCTGTCGTGCACGGCTCGCGGATGCGGACGTACGCCGGGCTGTTCGACGAGTTCGCGGCGGCGCGTCAGTTCCCGTGTACTTCGGGCACAACCTCGACGCGTTCGACGAGTGCGTCGCGGACCTCGAAGGGCTGCCGCCTGGGGCCGGGTACGTCGTCGTGGTCGGCGAGTCGGCGGACGTCCTCGCCGACGAGCCGCCCGATGCGCTCGCGTGGTTCGTGAGCGTCGTGGAACAGCGCCACGTCGCCGGCGCTGCCGGAGGTACGCGTGGCCGTCGGGGACGTCGTACGTCGCCGGGTCGTCGCAGGCGCCGGCGGTGCAGTGGCGCACGGCGTACACGGACTCGGGCTTGCCGCTGAGCAGCGGGAACGTCAGCGTCGTGCCCCGCAGGTCCGGGCGTCCGGGGCCGTCGGGCGCGATGCCGTCGCGGAGCTCCGTGACGGGCGTCATCGGGCCGTCGCCCTCGGGCAGCTGGGAGACGCGCCGCGACAGGTCGGCGACGAACGTGCCGGCCACGCCCGATGCCAGCCACGTCGCGGACGGCACCTCGGGCAGGTCGGCGTCGGAGAGCCGTACGGGACCGGTCTCCGCGGTGGGAGCGCCACGGCGGCGTACGTGGCGAGCAGTGCGGAGGCGACGAGGAGCCCCCCGATGCGGCGCATGGTCCCCCCAACGATGAAAGCGGCCGGTCCGAGGGTCGCGCCCCGGACCGGCCGCCGTACGCCGGGTGCGGTTACCTGAGGAACGCCACGCCGTCGATGCCCACCGCGGGCCGGCCGGAGGTGCCGACGACGCGGACCTTGATGGTGTGCGTCGCGTCGGACAGCCCGGTCTTCGTGTAGAGGACCTGGCGGTACTTCGTCGTCGAGCTGTACGAGTCGATCGGAGCCGAGTACGCCCCGCCGTCGATCGACACCTGGAACTTCCCGTACGTCGTCGCCCGCGTGCCGATGAGGTGGATCTGCGTGCCGCGCGCGCTGAGCGAGAACGTCGAGCCCGCTGCCGTCGACCGGCGGAACGTGTCGCGGTACGCCAGCGACGACGTGCCCGACCCCCATGAGCCGGCGATCGTGCCGCTCGGGTCGTCGTACGGCACCATCGTCGTGTCGGTGCCGCTCATCGCGCCGAGCCTGCCCGCGGGGTCGATAGCCCGGACGCGGAACCGGTACGTCGTTCCCGGCGTGCCGCCCACGATGGTGGAGGTGCCGCCGACGGTCGTGTACGTCGCGAACGCGCCGCCGTTGGTGGACCGCTGCACCTGGTAGCGGGTCCCCGCGGGGGCGCCGGCCGGCGGCGACCAGTTGATCGTGTACGACGTCTCGGCCGACGTGTCGGTGGACCGGGTCGGCGTCGAGAGGGCCGGCGCGCCGAGCGCCGCCTTGCTGAAGTAGACGGTGCCGGTGAACGTCGTCGACGTGCCGTTGGTGCTCGTCAGCGTCTCGCCCGGCACGTCCGACGTCCCTGTGAGGACCCACGTGTACGTCCCCTGGGCGGCGGGCTGGCCGGTGTTGGCGTCGGTGCCGTCCCAGGTGGGCTTCACCTCGCCGTTGACCGACGTGCCGGTGTCGGTGTGCACGACGGTGCCGGACGCGCCGCCCTGGCGTACCTGCAGCGTCCAGTCGACGTCCTGGCTCACGAGCATCGACGGCGCCCAGAGACCGGTGCCGAGACCGGGGCCGAAGCCGGTCGCCGCGACCTCGCCGAGGTAGCGCGGCTGCGCGACGTAGCCGGGGACGAAGTCGCGGAGGTCGCGGACGACGGCTTGCAGCGTGACGTTGGGCCGCCACGCCGCGACGTGGCCGTCGAGGCCGAGGGGGCGCTCCGCGTCGGTGTCGACCAGCACCCCGGTCATGTCGATGGACGAGCGGAGGTCGTACAGCCTGACCTCGCCGCCGACCCGCGAGACGAGCAGCAGGCCGCCCCAGTGCTTCAGCTCGTACCACTGCGGGTCGTCGCTGGTACGCAGCATGGTGAGCGACGAGCGGACGCCGGTCGTGCCGTTCCAGTGCTCGGCGATCGTGGACCCGCTGCGGGTCTCGAACGCGTACACCACGTCGTTGCCCCACACGGAGATCTGCGGCCGCTCCTCGTCGATGCACTCGGTCGTGCAGCCGGTGATGGCGTTGCGGATCGTCGCGACCGAGCCGTTGCTGAGGTTGCGCCGCTCGACCTTGCCGGTGTCGTAGTTGACGGTGACGGCGTAGTTGCCGAACACGCCGACGTACGCGTGCCCGAGGTCGAGCTCCCCGCCCGTCGGGATGTCGATGATCCTGGCGCGGGTGCGGTTGGTGACGAACACCCTGCGGCCCGATATGCCGACGGTGCCGACCTCCGCGGCGGGCAGGGTGCGGGTCGTGAACGGACCCTCGACGCGACCGTAGACGACGCGCCTGGTCGACGCGGTGGAGCCGTCGCGGGTGAAGACGACGTACGGTCCGGAGAGGCCTACCGCGCCGCCCTCGGTCCAGTCGGTGACGGTCGTCTCTGGCCCCACGGTGCCGTCGAGCACACGGCGTACGAACATCGGCGCGTCGACCGTCATGTCGTCGTTGTAGACGGCGCGGGCGTTGGAGACGGCGAGGTTCAGCGTGATCGCGGGCCGCGCGGGGAGGAGGCCGGTGAGGCTGCCGGACGACGCGCCGGGCGCGAGCTCGTAGAAGCCGGGGATGCCGGCCAGGCGGTCGTTGACGACGAACGTCGACCCGCCCTCGAACGCCGCCAGCGCGCTCGTCGTGATCGGCCGCGGGTAGAGGACGGGGGAGGCGTCCCACGCCATCGTCCAGAGGGCCTGCGTGCCGTCCTCGTCGCCGTTGGGGACGAGGTACGCCGCGCCGGTGTCGTTGGCCGCGAACACGCCGATGCCGGGGTCGCCCGCGATCGTCGCCTCGACGGGTGGCGCCGTCGGGTTGCTGCGCAGGACGCGGTAGACCTTCGTGCGGTACGGCTCGCTCTCGCCGACGCCGAGGGCGTACCACGCGACGTACGTCGGCGTGAGGACGACCTCGTTGCCGTAGCCGAGGACGTTGACGGTCGCGCTGGCGCGGGCGAGGTAGAAGATGTCGCCGCCCGCGGACACGGCGGTGCCGGTGAGGTCGCCCTCGGCGCGCGGTGTGTACTCGACGCCGGAGAGCACCCACGAGTGCGTGACGGTGCCGCCGGTCCAGGTGACGAGCGAGAGCGTGTCCGTGGTGGCGTTCCAGACGACGGCGCGGTCCTCGGCGTTGCCGACGTACTCCGTGCCGGCCGGCGCGGTGAACGTGCTCATCGTCGGGCAGGTGCCGATCGCGCAGCTCTTGACCACGGTGACGGGGTCGTCGAAGGCCTCGCCTGCCTGGGGGAGCGAGACGCGGTTGCCGCGCAGCTGCGGCGGCACGGGCGCGAACTGCGCCCGCCCGAGGTCGACCCGCGGCGACCCGGTGGTCATGGCGCCGATGACGAGCCACATGCGTCCGTAGCCGCCGATGTCGGTGCCGTACAGCGTCCCGCTCGTACTGGACGACACGTCGAACGCCCGCGTCGCGATGAAGCTCTCGTGGTCGTCGATGACGACCGGCCCGAGGCCCGCGAGCACCGGGAGCGCGGCGCCCCCGAGTACGAGAGCGGCGGCGAGCGAGGCAGTGAGGGCGCGGCGAACCGTGCGCATACGGGAACTCCCGGAGTTCAAGGGACGGGTTCCCCGCATCATCGTGCGAGGTTCACCGCTCTGTCCCTGGAAACGCCGAAATGTGTCGAGCCTCACGGCAGGGCGGTCGGATCCCTCACCGGAACGATCACCTGTGTCCCTTAGCCGTGCTCGCGCCGGCCGCCGTGACCCGGGTGCGGGGCGGCCCCCACCCACGACGAGGGGGACCGGGGTGCGTTCTGCGCTTTTTCCCCGCACGACCCGCAACCGGGTTGCGTTCGATGCAGGGGGGTTGGGGCGGGAGGCGGCCCCCCTCCCGCTAGTCGGGGGCGATGAAGTCGTCGGGCGTGAGCTCGAGCATGGACACGACGCGGTCGTTGACGCAGTGCTCGGTGATGATCGTGTCGCAGTCGGCCTCGGTGACGCCGCCGTACCAGACGTTGTCGGGCATGACCGCGACCACCGGACCGGCCGTGCACGCCTCCATGCACCCCGCGTACACCACCTTGATGTCGAACAGCCCGTGCCGCCCCTGCGCCTCGCGGAGCTCGTTGAAGACGTCGGACGCGCCGCGCTGCATGCAGGAGCCGCGGGGGTGGCCCTCGGCGCGTTCGTTGATGCAGACGAACAGGTACCGCTCAGGCTTCGCCATGCGCGGACACGACCTCCTCGGCGCAGGAGCAGCCCTGCTCGGACGACGGGTGGGACCACACGAACTCGGCGCCGTGCGGGGTCTGGCGGTGGTCGAGGGTGGCGCCGGGGAGGCGCAGCATCGAGGCCACGTCGGTGAACAGGCGTAGGCCGTTGTCGGCGATCTCGATCTCGCCCGGCTCGGGTGACGACGCGAGGTCGAGCAGCGCGACGAACCCGTCGCAGCCCGACGACTGCACGGTGACGCGGAGACCGGCGGCGCCGGCCTTGGCGAGCAGGGCGGCGGCGCGTACGGCGGCCGCGTCGGTCACGGTCAGGACGTCGCCCACGGACCCATTCTCTACGCGAGCCCGCGGCGCGCGACGGCGACGTCGCTGTCGCCGCGGATCGCAGACACCATCCGCAGCACGCGTACGGTCTCCGCGACCTGGTGGGCACGGAAGATCCGCGCCCCGAGCCACGCGCTGACGGCGGTGGCGGCGAGGGTGCCTTCGAGGCGATCGCCGACGGGGAGGTCGAGGGTCTCGCCGACGAAGTCCTTGTTGGACAGCGCGACGAGCACCGGCCGGCCGGTGGCGACGAGCTCGGGCAGCCGGCGCGTGCACTCGAGCGAGTGCCGTGAGCTCTTGCCGAAGTCGTGGCCGGGGTCGACGACGATGCCGTCGCTCCGTACGCCCGCCTCCAACGCCCTGTCGGCCAGCGCGGAGCAGGTCGCCACGACGTCGGCCATGACGTCGTCGTACGCCACCCGGTGCGGCCGCGTGCGCGGCGGCGCGCCGCCGGCGTGGGTGCAGACGAGCCCGGCGCCGTGCGCCGCGGCGACCTCGGCGAGGCGCGGGTCGTGGCCCTGCCAGACGTCGTTGAGCAGGTCGGCTCCCTCGGCGCAGACCGCCTCGCCGACCTCGGCGCGCCACGTGTCGACGCTGATCACGACGTCCGGCTGTCGCGCGCGGACGGCCGCGACGAGCGACGCCGTACGCCGGATCTCCTCCGCCGTGTCGACCTCCTCGCCGGGGCCCGCCTTGACGCCGCCGATGTCCACGATCGCCGCGCCCTCCTCCACCGCGCGGTCCACGCGGTCGAGCGCGGCGTCGAGCGCGTACGTCGCGCCCTTGTCGAAGAACGAGTCCGGCGTGCGGTTGACGATGGCCATGACGACGAGGTCTCGCGGGCCGAACGTACGACCGCCGAGCCGCAGGTCCACCGAACCTCCCGCTGTGCGTGACACGATGAACGGACCGTACGCGGTGCTTCGTCGGAAGGGTCCTCGCCGTGGTCACGCTCCTCCTCGTCCTCGCGGTCCTCGCGGTGGTCTTCGGCGTCGCCGTCGTCCTCACCGGCCGCACCGACGTCATGTCCGAGGAGCACCAGGACCTCGCGGACACGGGCATCCCGCGCGACCGCCCGATGAACGCCCAGGACGTCGCGGGGCTGCGCTTCGCGCTGGCGTTCCGCGGCTACCGGATGGACGAGGTCGACGAGGCCCTCGACCGGCTCGCCGCCGAGATCGAGGCGCGCGACGACGCGATCGCGCAGCTCGTCGCGGAACGTTCGACGCGGGCTCGCGCCGCCGAGGACCCCGCCGCGGTGTGGGGCAGGCCCGGCGACGAGGAGGGCTCCGACGACGACAGCCTCGACGACGCGTACGCCGGGGAGTACGTCCCCTCGGACGCGACCGGCGACCTCCCCGCCGACGTCGAGACCGACGTGCTGCCGGTGCCCGACCCCGGACCGCAGGGGGACGGGATCGAGCCGGAGTTCGTCGAGCCCGAGCCGGCCCAGGAGCCCGACGTGCCGATCCTCGCCGAGGCGCCCGAGCCCGAGCCCGAGCCCGAGCCGGCGCCGGCGACGCAGGCCGAGGACTCGCCGATCTTCGGCTCGCTCACGCCGCCGCCCGACGGCCCCAACCCGTTCCGCCCCGAGGTGCCGGAGATCCCGACGTACGACCCCTGGGCCGTCACCCCGAAGAGCCGCTACACGGAGGGCCCGACGTACGTCGAGGTCGACGACGAGACCGACGACGACGAGACGGTCGACGCGATCGCCGAGCACCACACCGGCTACGCCCCGCCCCCTCCGGCCGAGGACGACCCCGAGGAACGCCCCAAGCCCCCATGGCAGAGGTAACGCTCTCCGTCGACGTCGACGCGTCCCCCGAGGAGGTCTGGGCCGCCGCGATCGACTGGGAGCGGCAGTCGGAGTGGATGGTCGGGACGACGGTCCGCGGCGGGCACGGCGAGGGCGCGCGGATCGTGGCGTTCACGGGCTGGCGCGGCTACGGCTTCAACGACCCCATGACCGTCACGACGTGGGACCCGCCGCACCGCTGCGTCGTACGCCATCACGGCGCGGTCGTGCGCGGGAGCGCGGCGTTCGAGGTGCTGCCCCGCGAGGGCGGCGGTGCGACGTTCGTCTGGTCGGAGTGGCTGGTGCTGCCGTTCGGGCTGCTCGGCGAGCTCGGCTTCCTGCTCGTGCGGCCGCTGGTGCTGGCGCCGTTGCGCAAGAGCCTGCGGACGTTCGCGGGCTGGGTCAGTACCCGCGGAACTCCGGCTGCTGCTTCGCCAGGAACGCCCGTACCGCGTTGACGTGGTCGTCGGTCTGCCCGGCCGCCGTCTGCAGCTCCAGCTCGAGCTCCAGCGCCTCGCTGAGCGGGTGGTCCTGGGCGAACGCGACGAGCCGCTTGATGTAGCCGTACGCCACCGTGGGGCCTGCCGCGAGCTGCCGCGCGAACGCCGTCGCCTCGCCCTTGGCGTCGGCCACGACGCGCGTGAACAGTCCGATCTCCAGCGCCTCGGGCGCCTTCACCGTCGGCGAGAGGATCAGCATCTCCAGCGCCTTCGCGCTGCCGACGAGCCGGGGCAGCGTCCACGAGCCGCCGGTATCGGGGACCAGGCCGATCTTCGAGAACGCCATCGACACCGAGGCGTTCTCCGCGGCGATGCGGAAGTCGCACGCGAACGCGAGCGACGCGCCCGCGCCGGCGGCCGCGCCGTTGACGGCGGCGACGGTCGGCTTGGGCAGCTCGGCGAGTGCGGTGGCGACCTCGTTGAAGCCCTCGACGATGCCGCCGAGCTGGGGGTCGTCGGACTCGTAGAGCGGCAGCAGCTCCTTGAGGTCCTGGCCCACGCAGAACGCCCTGTCGCCCGCACCGGTCAGCACGACGGCGCGGACGTCGGCGTCGTCGGCGGCGCGTTCGAACGCCTCCCGGAGACCGTCGCGCACGGCGGCGTCGGCGGCGTTCATGGCGTCGGCGCGGTTGATCGTGATCGTCGCGACGGCGTCGGCGACCTCGTAGAGGACGGCGTCGCTCATACCGGCATGCCCGAGTCGTCGACGACCTCGGCGGTGAACATCGTCACCAGGTCCATGCCGCCCCACGACTGGAGGTTGTCGCCGGAGGCGCGCCACGGCTCGGTCTTGAACGCCGCCTTCATCGACTCCACCGAGTCGAAGTACAGCTCGGCGAGGAGGTAGTACGCGGGCTCGCCGACCATCATGCGCGTGACCTTGGCGAGCTCCGTACGGACCAGGCCAGGGGTGTCGTTGACGATCGGGACGTGCGTGCCGAAGTAGTCCTTGTCGAAAGTCTCGGGGTCGTCCGGCGTGCGGTACAGCGCGACGTACTTGATCACTCGCGGGCCTCCAGACAGGCGTCGACGAACCGCGACGCGGCGGGCAGCAGCCGGGAGGACTCGGCGTCGAAGAACGCCGCCGCCTTCGTCCCGGGCCAGTCGATGGGGAGCAGCGCCGGCGGCAGCGCCGGGTCGGAGAAGAGAAACTTCCGCCACTCGTGCACGAGCCGCGACCGCGCGACGAACGCCGCCTGGTCGCTGTCGGTCTCCGCCGCGAAGCCGGCCGCCTCGTCGAGGAACCGGAGGTACGAGCGCGCGATCCCGTCGAGGTCCCACGCGCGGCTGACGAGCATCGTGGAGTCGCCGTCGTGGGTGGCGGTGAACCGCTCGGCGCGCGCGCCCTCGCCGGCCAGCAGAGCGTCGGCCTCGCCGGCCGGTCGCGGCGCGATCCACGTCGTGTCGTCGAGGGCGCCGTACCCGAGGAACGACAGCCCGGCCCGCACCCGGTCCTTCGCCGAACGCCCCGCGGGCGGCGTGACGACGAGCAGGTGCCACGTGCCGTCCCACTCGTGCGCGTGGGTGCGGTAGATGCGCGCGGCGGCGGCGTCGAGGCGCGCGGTGGCGCGCGGTGTGAGGGCGTAGCCGGAGGCGCCGTGCACGCGGGTCGGCGTGAGCCAGCCCTGGCGCACCATCCGGGAGATCGCCGTACGGACCGCCGGAGGCGCGACACCGAGCGGTGCGAGCAGGCGTACGACGGACGCGACGGGAGCGGCGCCGCCGCGCTGGCGCAGGTGGTCGCCGAAGAGGTCGAACAGCGCGGACCTGGCGTTCAACGGTCACCTCCTTCGCGGTCAGCCGAAAGTATGACTCGTCGCGCGCGTTTCGCGTCCTGGCCGGGGATGCGGGAGAATCAGGGGAGGAAGAGCGCGCCACCGGAGCACGAACGAAGGAGACAGCATGGCGGCCATGAAGCCGCGGACGGGAGACGGTCCGCTGGAGGTCACCAAGGAGGGGCGCGGCATCGTCATGCGCGTTCCGCTGGAAGGTGGCGGCCGGCTGGTCGTGGAGCTCTCGCCCGACGAGGCGACCGCCCTCGGCGACGCGCTCACGACCTGCGTGACGGGCTGACCCGAACTTTTCGCGCGAAGGCGGCGGGCGACCGCCGCCTTCCGCATGTCTGACAGGAGCAGGGCGTGGGACGTCTCGAGCTGACTCTCGCCACCCCGGCCGACCCCACGTCGACCGGTACGGCCGCCATCGCGCTGCCGATCGTGGACGGCGCCGTCCGCGACGGCGACAAGGTCGCGGCGGCGCTGGGCATCGACCTGGCGGCGTACGTCGAGCGCGAGGGCCTCAAGGGCGAGCCCGGCGAGGTCCACACGATCCAGGCGCAGGGCCGTCTCGGCGACACGGCGCACGTGCTGCTGGTGGGTCTCGGGGCCGCCGGCAAGATCACCGCGGCGACGTTCCGCAAGGCTGGCGCGGCCGTGGTGCGCAAGGCGCCAGGCAAGGCCGCGTCGATGTCGTGCTTCGTGACCGCGGCGGCGTCGCCTTCGGAGCTGGCCGCGTTCGCGGAGGGGGCGCTGCTGGCGTCGTACGCGTTCACCGCGCACAAGTCCGAGCCCAAGCCCGCGTCCTTGGTGCGGCTCGACCTCGTCGTGCGCAAGCCGTCGCCGAAGCTGTCGGCGGCGCTGTCGCGCGCTGAGCACCGCGCGTCGGCGACGTTCCTCGTGCGCGACCTCGCCAACGCGCCGTCGCTCGGCAAGACCCCGGCCTGGCTCGCCAAGCAGGCGCAGGCGCTGGCGAAGAAGACCGGCCTCACGGCGACCGTGCTGGAGCCGGCCGAGCTGGCCGAGCGCGGCTTCGGCGGCATCCTTGCCGTCGGTGCCGGCAGCGAGCGGCCGCCGCGGCTGATCCGCCTCGACTACAACCCGGCGGGCAAGGCCCGCGCGCGCGTGCTGCTCGTCGGCAAGGGGATCACGTTCGACACCGGCGGCCTGTCGATCAAGCCCAACGAGGGCATGGCGGCCATGAAGACCGACATGGCCGGCGGGGCGGCGGTCATCGCGACCATGCAGGCGTTGCCGGCCCTGGGTCTGCCGGTGCGGGTCATCGGACTCGTCCCCGCGGCGGAGAACATGCCCTCGGGCTCTGCCGCGCGTCCCGGCGACGTGATCAGGCACTACGGCGGCCGTACCGTCGAGGTCCTCAACACCGACGCCGAGGGGCGGCTCGTGCTCGCCGACGCGCTGGCGTACGGCGTGGAGGAGCTCGACCCCGACTACGTCGTGGACCTCGCGACGCTGACCGGTGCCATCGGCATCGCACTGGGCAAGCGGCACGCGGGCCTGTTCTCGAACGACGATCGTCTCGCGGCCGCTCTGCTGGCCGCCGCCGACGCGGCGGGGGAGCGGTTCTGGCGGATGCCGCTGGTCGAGGACTACCGGGCCGACCTGGACTCGCCGGTCGCGGACATGAAGAACATCGGCGGGAAGTTCGGCGGCGGGTCGATCACGGCGGCGCTGTTCCTGCGGGAGTTCGTCGCGGGGCGGCGCTGGGCGCACCTCGACATCGCGTCGGCGGCGCGCAGCGACAGCGACGAGGACGAGATCTCGAAGGGCGCCACCGGCTTCGGCGTGCGGACGCTGCTGACGTGGCTCGAGGGGCTGTAGCGGCGTTGGAGTTCCAGGGACCGGCCGCGGTGCTCGCGGTGCTGCTGCTGGAGATCGCGGTCGGCAGCCTCGCTGTTCTGGTGCTCTCGCCCGTGTGGGACGTCGTCAAGCGCGGCTACTTCCTGCTCGTGGGCTGGACGGTCGGTGTCTGCGCGGTGCTCGCCGCCCTCGCCGCGCCGGACCGCTCCGCCGCGATGATGGCGTTCGCCGGCCACGCCGTGCTCCTCGTCGTCCTGCTGCACATGCGCAAGTCCGCGGTCGCCTCCGCTGTCGGGGGAGCGTTCCCGACGACACGGGTCTTCGGGGCGTTCGGCGTCGTCGTCGGCGCCCTCGCGCTCGTCGAGATCGCGCAGGAACGCGCCTCGGGGCGCGTCGGCGGCGCGCTCGCCGTGCTGGCTGGGGCGGCGTTCCTCGGGGCGACGTGGAACGGCATGGTGCTCGGCCACTGGTACCTCGTCGACCGCAAGCTCACCGTCGACCCGATGCGCTGGCACGCGTGGGCGTTCACCGCCGGCATCGCGCTGGCGCTGGTGAGCGCGGCGCTGGCGAAGGGCGGGGAGGTCACTGGCGCCGAGACGTCGCTGAACCCGCTGCTGCTCGTGTCGGACCTGACGCTGTACCTGGCGTTCGGGCTCGTCGCCGTCAACGCGCTGCTGTCGTTCTTCGTGCACAAGCTCGTGAACGAGGGCTCCATCCGCGCCGCCACCGGGATGCTCTACCTCGCGGTGATCATGGCGCTGTCGGCGGAGTTCGCCGCGAAGGCGCGCTTCTTCACCGTCTAGGTGTCACCCGCGCAACCCGGAGCCTTTTCCATCGTGGCGTGGTGTTGACGGGTGTGGCGTGTTGGCGCGCAGCGGGTGTCGGGGTTGAACGCAGCAACGGAGCCCGTGATCTTCGCGGATGTCTAAGGCCGTGAGGATCGGAGGGCTCCGT
>DATMES010000012.1 GCA_035556555.1 Frankiaceae bacterium | reverse complement strand
GGGGGGGGGGGGGGGGGGGGGGGTATCTCAGCAGAGATTTCCTCCCCGTGCCTCAGTGTGGCGGAACGGACGGTAGCCGAACTAGGGCAAGTCGGGCAAGGGCTGTGTCGGCGTGGTGCACCCCCGCTGACCCGAAGCTGTGGAGCATGATCTTGCTCAACCTCTGACCAGCCGGAAGGAAAGCGAACGCTCATGGTCCAGAAGATGCAGGTACTCTGACCTGTGCCCTAGAGAGCACCGAGAAGCCTGGAACCGAGACCATCGAGTTCACGGTCGAGGGCAAGGGCTGTGAGATTGACGTCTGCGACAAGCACGCCAAGCAGTTCCGCGATGCCGTCGCGCCCTTCGTGGGTTCTGGACGCCGCCGCACGAGCAGCCTAGCTGGTGGGCGTCGGGCATCTGGCGGTGCAGGTGACCGCGAGCGGACTCAGGCGATCCGAGCGTGGGCCAAGTCCAAGGGATCAAGGTCAGTGAGCGTGGCAGACTTTCGGCTGACATCGTGGCGAAGTACGAGGTCAGCGACGGGAGGTAGGTTTGGACATGGCAAAGCTAGTGGTTTTCCAGCGTGTCGATTGCAAGTGGGCCTGGCACCTAGAAGCTGACAACGGAGCGATTGTCGCGACCGAATGGCAACCAGGGCTACGAGAACGAGGCCGACGCGCAGAGCATGGCGGACTACATCGTCATCAACGGAGGGTTCGCTAACGCCCAGAGGTTCCGGTCCACACGCGAGGGTTGCTCGTAGCCCCTAGCGACCGTGCTTTGCGGTCGGTTCCTCGCTGCTTCAGGCGGCAGTACCGCTGGTACGCGGCGTACAACGAGTCGATGGTCTCGCGTACGTCTGGATCAGCTAGCAAGTTCAAGAGCCGTACGACGCTCTCCGCTCTGACCTGGGATTTCGTGGGTCCGTCATCGTGCGACGGCGAACACCCTCATTACCTCGTCGCCGTAGTCGTTGATGACCTTGACCGCGATCTTGCCGGTCTCCGGTCTGTCGAACGGACGCGACTCGGTGCGGTAGAGCGTCTCCCAGGCCTCCGCGTCGATGTCGGCGTTGAGCGCGGTCTTGAGGCGCTTGTACGGATCGTTGCCGCCGGTGAAGTAGCAATGCCGGACGAAGAACGACTCCTCGTTGTAGTTGGTGTCGATCATCCACAGTGCGATGAGTCCGGTGTCGTTGCTCCGTACTTCGCCGGTCGTCGGGTCGTAGACGTCGACACCCTTGATCTCGACGACCACTCGGCCGTCCGGGGCATCGCGCAGCTCGATGTCCGGCTCGCCGAACACCGTGAAGAGGTTGCCACTGCCGGACTTCTTGAGGTCCTCGCCCATGAGCAGGTCGACGTTCATCCGAACGAGCAGGACTGGGATCCGGCCGAGCTTCCGCTCACCCGCGACACTCGCGAAGCCCTCGTCGGACGGCGTGATCGTCACGCCGTCCTCCTCAGTCGCCTCGGTGGCCTGCGCATCGAACGCGAACCCGAGCACGGCGACCAGGTCGACGTCGCGAGCTTTGATCGCCTCGCGCGCGGCCGCCTTGATGAACGCCGGGCTCACGGTGCCGTACTGCGGTCCGATCGCAATGCCCACCCTCTGCCGTACGTCCCCGTCCACCTCTGGTACCGGCTCGCCGATCGCCTGGAGGTACTGACCGGGGTAGGCGTCGACGGTGGCGAACGTGATGCGCTCGTTGCGCTTGCCGTTCTGGATGCCGGCCTTCGCAAGGTTGTCGAGGATCGACTGCTCGAACGTCGGGCCGGTGGCCTCCTGCGCGGCGAGCTGCTCGCCGATCGACTCGCGGTTGGCTTCCGCGGCACGCTGGTCGAACGTCAGCGAACGGTGCGGGGACAGGCTCTCCACCGTGAACCGGCCGGCCACGCGCACCGTGTTCCTCTCCTCGTACGGACGGTCGTAGAGGACCTCGAAGTCGGTGTGCCGTTTGACCGCCGCGTCGATCGCCTCGCGGCTCATGCCCTCGACGATGTCGGGATTGTTGGCGATCGACTTCAAGGTGATGTGCTGAACGCGTTCGTAGACGAAGCCCTGCTTGATGTCGCCCGTCGTCGGCACCGGCGGTAGCGGCCTGCCGGTGATCTCCTGCTCCTTCGCGCGCCCCTCGGGCGAGTCAGCCTTCAGGTAGTAGGGGAACCGCGCGCCCATCAACCGCTGCCGGGCCAGGGCGAGGGCGACCCGCGAGGTGTCGATGGTGATCCAGCGCCGGCCCCACTGCTCCGCGACGTATGCAGTCGTGCCGGACCCGCAGGTCGGGTCGAGCACCAGGTCGCCAGGATCCGTGCACATGAGCATGCAGCGTTCGACGACCTTCGACGAGGACTGGACGACGTAGATCTTGTCCATCCCGCTACCGGACTGGGTGTCGTCCCACAGGTTGGTCACGACGAGCGCAGGAAAGTCGTCGAGGTAGCGCACGTAGGACAGGCTCCGACCTGTCGCGATGACGCGGCCGGCGGCGACGAGGCGCCGCATCCCATCCGGGTGCGTCTTCCACTCACCCGTCGTCGGCAGGAACGACTTGCCGTCGACCTCGACCGCGTAGTAGCCGCTGCGCCCAGCCCTGATCCTGGGCGAGGTCAGGATCTGCTGCCGGTACACGCGGGACCCCGCCTGCAGTTCGACTGCGCCCTGGATCTCGCCCGGAGTGAGCCTCCTGCGCGTTCCGTCCGGTAGCTCGACGAAAGAGTAGGCAGAGTCAGCGTCTCCCGGACCGCGCCGCATTCTCAGTGGTTCGCGGTACTTCATGGAGTCGAATGCCTTGGCGAACCAGATGATGTGGTCGGCGGTCGGCGGCAGGTAACGAGACGTGGCGCCGCTCGTCTTCCGGAAGATGATCTGGCTCACGAAGTTCTCGCTGCCGAACACCTCGTCCAGCAGGCTTCGGACGAGATGAACGTTCTCGTCGCCGATCTGGACGAAGACGGAGCCACTCTCGGTGAGCAGGTCCCGCGCCGCCATGAGGCGGTCACGCAGGTAGGACAGGTAGGAGTGGATGCCGAGCTCCCACGTGTCGCGGAACGCCTTGATCTGCTCGGCCTCACGGGCGGCATCGACGAGGTTGCCGTCCTTGACGTCACGCCTGCGCGCCGACGCCTGCCAGTTGGAGCCGAACTTGATGCCGTACGGCGGGTCGACGTAGATCATCTGGACCTGGCCGCGCAGGTTCTCCAGCTCGGCGAGCGACGCCATGACCTGCAACGAGTCGCCGAGGATCATGCGGTTCGACCAGTCCGCGTCGTGCTCGTAGAACTCGACCGCCTGCAGCTCGTCGAGGCCGTCGAATCCCTCGAACATCAGGATCTCGGGCTCGGGCTCGCCCGGCTTCGCGGTGTGCCGGAGGTTCTCGATGAGCACGCGCGGGTCGATCTTCTCCTGGATGTAGATCGGCGGCGCGTCCGCGACGAGGTCGGTGGTGTTCTGCTCGTCCTTCCCCCGCCACACCAGCTGAGGGTCGAGCGTGGGGTCGCGAGGGTAGGTCACCTGCCCGACCTCGGGCGTGTAGTCGTAGGCGTCGGCTGCGTCGGCCGTCGGCAGGTTGACCCGCTTGTCGTCGTGCTTGAGCGACTCGACCGGGGTGGGGCCGGTGGGCTTGCGACTACGAGGCGGCACGGTCGCCCCGATCCCGCAGCTGGAAGTCGAGCAGGTCCGGATCACCGATGATCGGTGCGTCGGCATAGAGGTCGTCGATGGCGTCGGCGAGGACGTCATGGGCTGCGGGCATGGACCTGATCTCGACGTATCCCCATCGTCCGAACCCGCCGTGGTTGTTTACCGCGACGCACCACTGGTTGCGTGCGGTCTCGGCCTTCGCCGCCGTCGGGCCTGGGCTCTTCCGCGAGCCGGAGACCTCGACGATCAGCGTCCTGTTGAATGGCTCCCCCGCGCGCCGGCGCAGCCGCACCAGGAAGTCAGGGACGTAGGAGTGCGCGCGGCCCTCGTGCACGTAGGGGATGGTGAACCCGAGCCGGTCGTTCTTGGCGTACGCCTCGACGTCCTTGTGCAGCTCGCACTCCATCGCGAGGATCTGCTCCCACGTGTTGCCGTCTCGGCCATCGAGCGTGACGTGGCTGATCTCGGACTTCGTCGTCTCGTACACCTTCTTGCGCGTTGCGAACGACACGGCCCCGGTCGAACCGATGGGGTCGTGGCGCCGGAGCATCGGCCGCAGGCGTTCGCGGCGGTTGCCGACCTGGACGACGATCGACCGGTAGATCGCCTCGACGGCACTGGCGCGCAGCTCCGTGGACGAGAGCAGGTGACTGAGCGAGAACCCCGGCGCGACGTCGACGCGCTCGTCCAGCCACTTCCGGCAGATGCTGGCGAGCCGCGGGAACAGCCAGGGTCGCGCGTCGCCGCCGAGAACGGTCAGGTGCGCGACAAGGAGCTGGCGCGCGAGCGCGTAGGCAACCTCTTGTGGCCGTCTGTGGGCGATGGAGTCGTCGGTGTCGATCTCACCGCCGCCGACGATGCCGGTGATGTGGGTCCGCGTCGGGACGGTGCTCGGCCCGATCGTGAACCGCGCCGCGTGCTCGATGTCGTCGCCAGGCAGGTCGTCGGGTAGCTCGACCCGGTAGCCGTCGAGCTTCGGGAACGTGATCCGCAGATGCTCGCGTCCCTCTACCGACTCGACCATGACGGCAGGCGGCGCCGGCAGCGACTCCTTCATCGGCCGGTCCGTGGGGATGAAGGCGAACGGTACGCCGTAGATGTTGGCGTACTCCGGCGAGAAGAAGCCGTCGTCGTCGAGGGCGTACGACCGGCGCCGCAGCCCGCGTCCCACCACCTGTTCGCAGAGCAGCTGGCTGCCGAACGCGCGAATGCCGAGGATGTGCGTGACCGTGTTCGCGTCCCACCCTTCGGTGAGCATCGCCACGCTGACGACGCACCGTACGGCCTCACCGAGCCTGCCCGGCTTGCCGACGGTGTTCATGACCTCGCGCAGGAGGTCCTCGTCGGAGACGTCGTCGACGTCCGCGCCAGGGGTCCGGGTGCGAAGATGCCGCTTGAATGCCTCGATCTCCGCGGTGGCAGCCTCCCGGAAGTCCTTTGTCAGGGCCTCACCCGACTCGAGGCGCGCCGAGTCGACGAGGATCGTCACCGGCCTCGTGAGCATGGTGCCGTCGACGACGTTGCTCAGCAGCGGCAGCTCGCCGTTCCTGAGGCCGCCGGTCTCCGCCAGCACGCCGCCGGCGATCCAGTCGTAGACCAGCTTCGAGACGACCGTGTTCGGACAGACGACGATGAACACGGGGGGCGGCTCCTCCCGCGGAGCCAGCTCCCGCTCCCAGTGCTCGTACGAGCGCAGGTAGGAGCGGTAGAGGCTGTGCAGCGCGCCCTCGAGCTCCTTCGGCGGGATCCAGCCGAGGACACCCGTCGTCGCGCTGACGCGCTTCTTCGGCAGCCGCGCGCCGACGTGGTCCCACAGCCGCAGGTAGGTGACGAGGTCACCGGTCGCATCGTCGTCGACAGGCGTCCGCGGAATCTTCACGATGCCCGACTCGATCGCGTCCATCAGCGAGAAGTCACTGACGGTCCACGGAAAGATGTAGCCCTCGTTGTAGCCGGATCCACCGAGGTAGTACGGCGTCGCCGACAGGTCGTAGACAGCCTTGACGCCCGCCTTGCGCGCGACCGCCTGCAACCCCCGGAACCACACTCGCGCCTCAGCGTTCGCCTCCTCCTCGTCGCGGGTGAGTCTCGGCGCATCCATGCTCTGGGGCAGGGGCTTGTCCTGGTAGCAGTGGTGTGCCTCGTCGTTGAGGACGACTACGGGATCGCTGCCACCGCCGAGATCGCGCAGCACCCGGGCCACCACCGCGTCCGGAGTCTCGCGGAACGGGTCCGCCCGGCCGGCGAGCAGCAGCTTGCGCGTCGTGGCGCTGACACCGGTGATCTCCTTCGCGTCCTTCGGCAGGAACGCGTGGTAGTTGGTGATGACGATCTGTGCGTGCCCCAGCGCGCCCTTGAGGTCGGCCGGCAGCAGCTCGCGCTCGTCGTAGTAGTTGCTCGGGTCGTTCGGGATCAACACCCGCAACCGGTCGCGAATGGTGATGCCCGGCGTGACCACGAGGAAGCGTTTGGCGAACCGCGTGTCACGTGGGCTGGTGACCTTGTTGACGGTCTGCCAGGCGACGAGCATGGCCATGACCACCGTCTTGCCGGCACCCGTCGCCATCTTCAACGCCACCCGCGGCAGGTCGGCGTTGTGATCGCGGCTGGCTTCGTCGATGCGCCGGCGCCAGTCGGCGTACCCGTGCCGTCCCGCGACCTCGGCAAGGAAGATCGCCGTCTCGGCGGCCTCCCGCTGACAGTAGAGAACGCGGTTCTCGCGGGTCGGATCGGCCCAGTGCTGAAGCAGCTTGCGGGTCACCGGAGTGACGCGCTCATAGTCGCGGTGCCGCCACCGCTCGACCTCACGCCGTAGGTCGTTGATCAGGTCGTTGCGCTCGCGCCGCTCGGCGGTCAGCTCCACGTCCAGCGCGACCTGCATCGATCCGTCGGCCTGTCTGACGCCCTTGCGGCTGGCAGCAATGGGAATCAAGGACTCACTGGGCCGCCGCCCGTCCAGTATCGCGCCGGTGGGGCCATGCGGGCCCATCTCGAAGTAGCGCGTCGGGACGTCGTACGGCCGATTGAGGATCGGATTGGCGAGGATCTCCGTGGGCGCGGCCACCGTTCTCCCGGAGTCGAGGGACTCCCGGATGACACGCGGTGCGGTGCCTTAGGGAAAGGACGACGCGTGGCGTACTCATGTCGATGGCGTAGACAGGCCACTAACCGCTCTGCGCCGTGCGACCAGCGGCGCGCCCTACGAAGGACACCGTGCCCGCAGGGCACGGTGGGGCGCTGACCGGCGATGTCCGTCGGCCGGAACCGGTGAACGTAGCGAAGGGCAGGGAGTGAGACTGCCTCGGTCGGCTGGTGCGGCCTCCGACCTCAGCGCACGTCGAACCGGTCGAGCATCATGACCTTGTCCCACGCCGCCACGAAGTCACGGACGAACTGCTCCTTCGCATCGTCCGCGGCGTATACCTCGGCGATGCCACGGAGCACGGAGTTCGACCCGAAAACGAGGTCCACCGCGGTCGCGGTGTGGCTGCCGTTCTCGTAGACGCCGGCCTCGGACGCGGACGTCGTCCACTCGCGCGACGCGAGCAGGGTGACGAAGAAGTCGTTCGTCAGGGTGCCGGGCCGGTCGGTGAGGACGCCATGCGCCGTGCCCTGAGCGGTGATCCCCAACGCGCGCAGGCCGCCGACGAGCACCGTCATCTCCTTGGCGGTCAACGTCAGCAGGTACGCCCTATCGACGAGAAGGGTCTCGGGGGAGAGCTTCTCGCCGGCACGAACGTAGTTGCGGAAGCCGTCGGCCCGTGGCTCGAGGACGGCGAACGACTCGACGTCGGTCTGCTCCTGCGACGCGTCGGTCCGGCCGGGAGTGAACGGCACCGTGACGTCGAAACCGGCGTCGCGCGCCGCCTTCTCCACCCCGGCGCACCCGGCGAGCACGATCAGGTCGGCGAGCGACACGGGCTTGCCGAACTCCTCCCGCACGCCCTCCAGGGTCGCGATGACGTCGGCCGTGCCGGCGTTGACCGCCCAGTCCTTCTGCGGGGCGAGGCGGAGCCGGGCGCCGTTGGCGCCGCCGCGCAGGTCGGTGCCGCGGAAGCTGGCCGCCGCCGCCCACGCGGTCGAGGCGAGTTGTTCGACGGACAGGCCGGACTCGAGGACCTTGCTCTTCAGCGCGGCGACGTCGGCGTCGCCGACGAGCTCGTGGTCCACGGCGGGTACGGGGTCCTGCCACGGCTGCGCCTCCGGCACCCACGGGCCGAGGTAACGCGTGACGGGCCCCATGTCGCGGTGCAGCAGCTTGTACCAGGCCTTCGCGAAGGCCTCCGCGAACTGGTCGGGGTTGTCGCGGAACCGCTGCGAGATCTCCTTGTAGACCGGGTCGGCGACGAGCGCGAGGTCGGTGGTCGCCATCATCGGGAAGTGCCGTACGGACGGGTCGTGGGCGTCCGGTACGAGGTCCGCCGCGGCCGGGTCCTTCGGCTTCCACGTCTTCGCGCCGGCCGGGCTCTCGGTGAGCTCCCACTCGAAGCGGAACAGCGTCTCGAAGAAGCTGTTGTCCCACTGGACCGGCGTGGGGGTCCACGCGCCCTCGAGCCCGCTGGTGATGGTGTCCTTGCCCTTGCCGCTGCCGAACTCGCTCTTCCATCCGAGTCCCATGTGGTGAACGGGGCAGGCCTCCGGCTCGGGACCGACGAGGCTCGCGTCGCCGGCGCCGTGGGTCTTGCCGAACGTGTGCCCGCCCGCGATGAGCGCGACGGTCTCCTCGTCGTTCATGGCCATGCGGGCGAACGTCTCGCGGATGTCCCGCGCGGCCGCCAGCGGGTCGGGAGTTCCGTTGGGGCCCTCGGGATTGACGTAGATGAGGCCCATCTGCACGGCGCCGAGCGGGCCGGACAGCTCCCTGTCGCCGCTGTACCGCTCGTCGCCGAGCCAGGTGTCCTCGGGGCCCCAGAAGACCTCCTCGGGCTGCCACACGTCGCGGCGGCCGAAGCCGAAGCCGAACGTCTCGAAGCCCATCGACTCCAGGGCGACGTTGCCAGTGAAGACGAGCAGGTCGGCCCAGGAGATGCTGCGGCCGTACTTCTGCTTGATCGGCCACAGCAGCCGGCGGGCCTTGTCGAGGTTCGCGTTGTCGGGCCAGCTGTTGAGCGGCGCGAACCGCTGCGCGCCGTCGCCACCGCCGCCGCGGCCGTCGGCGATGCGGTACGTGCCGGCGGCGTGCCACGTCATGCGGACGAACAGCGGGCCGTAGTGGCCGTAGTCGGCGGGCCACCAGTCCTGCGACGTCGTCATCACCTCGACGAGGTCGCGCTTGAGCGCCTCGACGTCGAGGCTCGCGAACGCCGCGGCGTAGTCGAAGTCCGCACCCAGCGGGTCCGACTCCGGCGACGGCCGGTTGAGGACCTGGAGGTCCGGCTGGTTCGGCCACCAGTCGCGGTTCGTTCGCGGCCGGGTGTCCTTGACCTCGGGGCTGGGGATCGCTGGGTTCTCGGACTCGCTGGTGCTCGTGGTGTCGGGAGTCGTCACGTGGAACCTCTCCTCCGTCGTGCGTGGTCTCGGGAAGTCGTTGCGGCCGTGCACTCGGGGCAGCGGCCCCAGTAGACGACCTCGGCCTCGTCTACGACGAAGCCGTGGTCGTCGGACGCCGTGAGGCACGGGGTGTAGCCGACCGCGCAGTCGACGTCGGCGATCGTGCCGCACGTCCGACACACCACGTGATGGTGGTTGTCGCCTACCCGCGCCTCGTAGCGCGGAACCGAGCCGGACGGCTCGATCCGCCGGATCAGCCCGGCCGAGGTGAGCGCGCGGAGGACGTCGTAGACGGCTTGGTGGGAGACCCTGCCCAGGCCGGCCCGGACGACGCCGATGAGGGTCTCCGTCTCGGCGTGCGGCTGCGCGTGCACCGCGGTCAGCACCGCGACGCGCGGCCGCGTCACGCGCAGGCCGGAGTCGCGTAGCAGGCGCTCGAGCTCCTCCGTCGTGGGCACCAGCCGACCCTACTTCTTTTCTGGAACGAATCAAGTTAGACCGTGCGCGCACCAACGCCCCTCCGCGGCCGCGACCCTCCAAGCCCGAGGTCGTCGGCTCCTCTGACCTCCTACGCGCGCTGGACGGCTCGGCGGGCGTACATGTCGCCGTCCGCCAGCGCGACCAGTCCGTCGATGCTTGCCTCACCTGCGAGCTCGGCAAGCCCGAAGCTGAACGACGCCCCCGCCGACGCCGACGACAGCGCCGCTCCTACGGCCTCGAGGCGGTGCTCGGCGTCGGCCGGCCGCGCTCCGACGAACGCGCAGAGGAACTCGTCGCCGCCGTAGCGCAGAACGACGTCGTACGACCGCAGCCCCTCCCGCAGCGCGGTGCCCACCGCGCGCAGCAGGTCGTCGCCGGCGGCGTGACCGTGCTGGTCGTTGACGGCCTTGAGGTGGTCGACGTCGAGGAACGCCACGACGATCGGCTCGCCGAGCCGCCGCGCCCGGTCGAGCGCGCCGCGCAGCTGGTCGAGTCCGGCGTCGCGCAGCAGCAGGCCGGTCAGGTCGTCGCGGTACGCCTGCTGGAGATGGTCCGCGGCACTGTGCCGGTCGAGCGCCGCGTGCTGACGGTCCTGGGCCGACGCCGCGCGGTCCGCGGCCGCGAACCCCCGGTCGTACGCCTGCCGTACGTCGTCCGCACCCGCCGCGGCGGCGTCGCGCAGCGCGGCTGCGGCGTCGCGTGCGGCGCCGGCGGTCGCCAGCACCGTCCACGCCTCGCGGTCGCGCGCGGCGTCGGCACGGTCCCGCGCGGCCGACTCGCGGTCGTTCGACGCCTGGTCGTCGCTCGGGCCGGCCGCGACGACGTCGCGCGCGACCGCCGCGTCGTCCCGCGCCGTGGCCGCCTCGTCCCGCCGCTCGGCGGCAGTGACGTCGAGCAGGCCGTTCGCCGGCGCCTCGCTCTCGGGCTCCGCGCCGTACGTCATCCGACTCCTCTGCCGACCCGGCCCCTGCGCGCAGTGTGGGCGTGTCCGAGTCCCGCGTATATGGCCCTATCTGCCCAGAGGTGCCTCCGCGCGTGGGACGCGGAGGCGGCCTCGAGGCAGTGCGCTACAGCGGGCAGATGATCGGCTGCGGCCGCTGGCTGTGCGCCGCCACCAGCAGGCACGGGTTGCAGTACCCGGTGGCCTGGTAGAAGTGCAGGTCGCAGTACGCGGACGCCTGGGGCAGTGGTGCGAAGGCGGCTGCTGACGCGACGGCAGCGGCGGCGAACATGATCCTGGAACGCATGGAACCTCCCCGTTCGGGTCGAGACTGACCGGTTCTTGCCCAATGGCAGGGTCGTATCCCGGCAAAACGGACGTACACCTCGAAACCCCTAGACTCGCCGAAAGTGGCGAGGGGAGACGCGTGCACCCGGTTCTGTTCACGGTCCGCGACGTCGCGATCCGCAGCCACGACGTATTCGTCGCGCTGGGTGTGCTCGCCGCCTTGGTCGTGTTCGCGCGCGAGGTACGCCGCCGCGGCGAGTGGGACGAACGGCTGCTCGTCGTCATCGCGCTGACGCTGTTCGGGGGCGCCATCGGGATGCGCGCCTCGGGTCTCGTACGACACCTCGACCCGTCGGCCAACCCGAGCATCGCCGACGGTCTGCGCTACGGCGCGAAGAGCGTCCTCGGCGGCCTGACCGGCGCGTACGTCGGCGCGCTGATCGGCAAGCGCATCGCCGGCTACACGAAGAGGACCGGCGACCTCTTCGCTCCGGCGGTGGCGATCGGCATGGCGATCGGGCGCGTCGGCTGCCTCCTCGCCGAGGCGCCCGGCAGGCCGACGACACTGCCCTGGGGCGTCCACGTCGACCCGGCCAACGCCGCCCTGGTCGGCGAGTGCCCAGGCTGCGCGATCGGCGCCGCGATGCACCCGAGCTTCGCGTACGAGATCGCGTTCCACCTGCTCGCGTTCGTTGCGCTGCAACGGATGCGGGGCCGCACGCTGCCCGCCGGCGAGACGCTGACGCTGTACCTCGCGGCGTACGGCGCGTTCCGCTTCGCCGTCGAGTTCACCCGCGCCAACGAGACGGTCTGGCTCGGGCTGACCCGCCCGCAGTGGTTCCTCGTCCCGACGCTCGCGCTGCTGCTCTGGCACCTGCGCCGCAACGCGCGCGCCGGCACGTACGCCGCTCTCCGTCCCGGATTGGAGCCCGCATGAACGACGACCCGCAGCGCCCGGGGAGCATGTGGCCGGGGTTCTTCGTCGGACTGGTCGGCCTGCCGGCCATCGTGTTCGTCGTGTTCGCCACGGGCCTCGCGAACGCCATGGGGGAGGGCGGCATCCTGCTCGCCGGCTTCGCGGTCCTCGGCGCGATCGTGCTCGTCACGCGGCCCGACCCGTTCCAGCGTGGCGTCGGGGCGGGGATGCTCACGGCGGCGGCGCTGGCGCCGATCGTCCTCATCGGGCTCTGCTTCGCGCTGCTGAACGAGCTGTGATGAACGCCGGCATGCCGCTGCGCGACGGCGTCGTCCGCCGCTACGTGTCCGCGTACTGCCCGCGCTGCCACGACACGACGGGCGTGCGCGACGTACGCCGCCTCGCCGCCGTGCTGGTCGAACGCGACGAGAAGGTCTGGCTGGAACGCGGCTGCCCGGACCACGGGAGGATCAGCACGCTGTACGACGAGGACGCGCGCATCCTCGACTGGCTCGAGCAGTGGACGGCGCCGACGAAGCAGCACGGCGTCGACGCGCCCGGCAGCTGGGAGCCGGTGCCCGGCGGCTACCTCGGCGGCCTCGGCGAGCTGCAGACGCAGCACACCTGCATCCTGCTGCAGGACGTCGTCGAGACCTGCAACCTGCGCTGCCCCACGTGCTTCGCCGACTCGTCGCCGGACCTCGCGGGCGTCGTTCCCGTCGAGGAGGTCCTCGCCAACCTCGACCAGCGCATCGCGCGCGAGGGCGGGCGCCTCGACGTGCTCATGCTCAGCGGCGGCGAGCCGACACTGCACCCCGAGCTGCCGCGGCTGCTCGACGAGGTCGCGCGCCGCGACGTCGTCCGCGTGCTGATCAACTCGAACGGCGTGAAGATCGCCCGCGACGACGCGCTGCTCGACGCGATCGCCGCGCACCGCGACCGCGTCGAGGTCTACCTGCAGTACGACGGCTCGTCGGCCGAGGCGTCGAAGCACCACCGCGGCGCCGACCTGCGCGCGCTCAAGGCGGAGGCCATCGCCCGGCTGTCCGAGCGCGGCATCTTCACGACGCTGACGATGACCGCCGCGCTCGGCGTCAACGACGGCGAGATCGGCGACGTCCTTCGCGTGGCGATGAGCACTCCGTACGTCGGCGGCGTCGCGATCCAGCCGGTGTTCGGCTCGGGCCGCAGCGAGTCGATCGACGCGACCGAACGCCTCACGCACACCGGCGTCCTCAAGCGCCTCGACGCGCAGACCGGCGGCGTGGTCACGTGGCGCGACCTCACGGCGCTGCCGTGCTCGCACCCGCACTGCTGCAGTGTCGGCTACCTGCTGCGCGACGACGCGGGACAGTGGCGTTCGCTGGTCGCGCTGATCGGCGCCGAACGCCTGCGCGAGCACCTCGGCCTCGTCGCCAACCGCATCGCCGACAGGGGCCTGCCGCGCGAGCTGGGTACGGCCGTCAGAGAGTCGCTGCTCGGCCTGCTGTCGGAGCAGAGCAGCCTGTCGCACCCGAACGTCGGCGACCTCTGGCGCGACGTCTGCGAGAACTGCGACCTCGGCATCGGCTCGCTGCTCAAGCTCGCCGCCGCGCGGCTGCCGGGCAGGCAGAAGGCGCTGCGGCAGATGCTCGGCGAGCGCGTCGTCCGCGTGACCGTGAAGCCGTTCATGGACATCGACACGATGATCGAGGAACGCCTGCTGCAGTGCTGCGTGCACGTCGGCACGCGCAGCGAGACGCAGGACCAGTGCGCGCCGTTCTGCGCGGTGCAGGCCTGGCCTGAGCTGTCCGCGCAACGCCTCTCGGTCACGGCCGGGCAGCGCGCGCTGCCGTTGGTGGAGGTGCGATGACGGCGGTGCGCAACCACGAGACGAAACCGGCACAGGTGCGGGACCCGTTGCGGCTCTGCGTCTACACGACGATCGCGCTGCTCGCGTGGCTGGTCGGGCCGCTGGTCGTGGTGGCGTTCGCGGCGGCCGGATTCGCCGGCTATCTCGCGGCGCGCAGGAGGGGGCTCATGGAGAGCAAGTGCCTGCTGCGCGACACGCGCCTGGTGCTCGGCTACCTCGGGCTGGCGGCCGTCGCGGGCACGCTCGGCGTCGTGCTCCAGGTCATGAGCTGGCTGGACTAGGGACCTTCACGACGACGACCGCGATGTCGTCGCGCGCGTCACCGCCCTGGAAGTCGAGCGCCGCGCCGACCACCGCGTCGGCGATCGTCTGCGCATCCTCGGCCAGCGACGCGGCGATGGTGTCGCGCAGCCGTTCCTCGCCGAACAACTCGCCGTCGCTGCGTGCCTCGACGACGCCGTCGGTGTAGAGCACGAGCACGTCGCCGGGGTCGAGCGGCGTCGTCGTGTCGGTGAGCTGCGGCGTGTCGAGCATCCCGATGATCGTGCCGGGCGTGCCGACGGTCTCGCACGTGCCGTCCGGCCCGATGCGGAACGGCAGGTGGTGACCCCCCGAGCTGAGCGTCACCCGCACCGCGTCCCGCACGCGGTCGAGGACGAGGAAGACAGCGGTGCAGAACTTGTCCGGATGGTGGCGCAGCAGCGCGTCGTGCAGACCGTTGAGAACGGCGCTCGGGTACGGCGTGCGCGGGGCCTCGGCGCGGACGGCGTACCGCGCCAGCGAGGTGAGCACGGCGGCGCCGGCGCCCTTGCCGCAGACGTCGCCGAGGACGATTCCCCACGTACCGCGGCCGGTCTCGAACACGTCGTAGAAGTCGCCGCCGACCTCGCTGCCGTCACCGGCTGGGCGGTACGCGCCGGCGACGTCGAGCCCCGGCACCTCGAGCGTCGCGGGCGGCAGGAAGCTGGCCTGCAACGTCCGCGCGAGAGCGGTCGCGCGGTCCTCCGACTCCTCGGCGCGGCGGCGCGCGGCGAGGAGCTCCTGCTCGTACGCCCTGCGCTCCGTCGCGTCGAACATCGCCACCCGCGCGAGGAACGGCTCGCCGTGCGCGTCGCGCTTGAGGACGGCGTTGACGACGACGGGCAGCCGCGCGCCTGAGCGGTGCACGAGCTCGACGGCGATCTCGCGCACCTGCCCCTGCATGAGCAGCATCGGCGAGAGGTGGGTCTCGTAGAAGATCCGGTCACCGGGGGCGAGGAACTGCTGGAACTTCCTGGACCCGACGAGCTCGTGGCGCTCGTAGCCGGTCCAGGCGAGGAACGTCCTGTTGGCCTTGACGACGGTGCCGTCGGGCAGAGCGGAGAGGTACGCGCACGGTGCGCTCTCGTACAGGTCGTCGGGGTCGTCGTCGAGCAGAGCCGAGTAGAAAGCCTCGTCGGCGACCGCCTGCGCGGCGAGGACCTCGTCGGTCACGGGTCCCCGAGGAATGCGCGGATCGCCGCGACGGTCTCCTCCGGCGCGCTGAGGTTGGGGCAGTGGCCGGTGGCGTCGAGCTTCACGAACGTGCTGCCCGCCAGGCGTTCGTGGACGTAACGGCCCACGGTGTCGGGCGCGATGACGTCGTCGGAGCACTGCAGCACGAGCGCCGGGAGGGACACGCGCGCGAGGTCGGCCCGGTTGTCGGAGAGGAACGTCGCGCGGGCGAACCGCTTCTGGATCTCCGGGTCGGTGCGGCAGAAGCTCTCGGTCAGCTCCGCGCCGAGCTCGGGCCGGTCGGCGTTGCCCATGATCACCGGAGCCATGGTGCTCGACCAGCCGAGGTAGTTGCTGTCGAGCGAGGCGAGCAGCCCCTCGATGTCGGCCTCGGTGAAGCCGCCGGTGTAGCCCTCGTCGTCGACGTACCGCGGCGAGGGACCGATGAGGACGAGCGCGCCGAACCGCTCCGGGGCCGCGGCCGCCGCGAGCACGCCGATCATCGAGCTGACCGAATGCCCGACGAACACGACGTCGGAGAGGTCGAGCGCGGTGACGACGTCGACGACGTCCTGTGCGTAGCCGGCGAGGGAGGCGTACTTCTCCGGGTCGTACGCCGTCACGTCGGCCGCGCCCGCGCCGACGTAGTCGAAGAGGACGGTGCGGTACGACTCGAACGCCGGGGCGACGTAGCGCCACATGTTCTGGTCGCAGCCGAAGCCGTGCGCGAACACCATCGGCCGTCCGGCGGGGTTTCCGCGGACGGTGACGTTGTTGCGCGCGAGCACGTCGGCGGGCATGGACTCCACCCTACGGCGGAACGCGCCAACGACGCACTACGGGAGAGTTCACGCATTCGCCGGAAAAACGCCACCGCGTTCCGTTGACCCTGTGTGCGCGGGCGCCGTAAGGTCGCCCAGCCTTTGCGCCTCGGTTCCTATTCTCGCCCCCTACGCGAGAGCCGGCGGCGCTTGGAACAGGGGAATCAGTCCATGAAGAAGTTCGCCGTTGCCGGGCTCGCGCTCGGCGCTCTCGTGGTGCTCGGCATGCCTGCTCAGGCCGCCGACCCGGTGGGCAACAAGTGCGCGTTCAACTCGGCCACCGACGTCACCACCGAGCCCGGCATCCAGACCGCCGTCGTCCGCGGCGGCCCGCTCACGACGCCCGGGCCCGGGGTCTGGACGCTCGTCTGCACCATCCAGACCAACCAGCCCACGCACGCAGGCTCCGGCGTCGAGGTGACGAAGACCGGCAGCGACGTCATCGTCCTCGAGCCCACGCAGCGCGCGTACCCGGCGACCGCGGCCGACACGGTCTCGCTCTGCACCGAGCTGCGCCAGGGCACCACGCGGCTCTACTGGACCGGCGGCGCGACGCCCGGCACCGGCACGTGGGGCACCGACCCGAACGCTCTCTGCGGCCAGGCGATCACGATCGACCCGAACCCTCAGGCGTGCCCGGTCCTCCTCGCGATCGACGCGCGTCTCGGTACGACGCTCGCCGACACGTGGCAGGACTGCGGGCCGTACGACCCGATCATCTAGGTCTCCGCACGCGGAAGGGCGGCTCGAATCCGGGCCGCCCTTCCCGGCGTGGAATGACCATTTCGCTCAATGAGCAGTATCCGGCAAGGTGGGCGGTGACGGCCGTCGAAGGATGCGCGAACGGCGGAACGAACGGGGAGCATCGAATGCGGGTACGACCTCTCATCATGTGTGCCGTTCTGCTGGGGCTCGCCGCGCCGTTCGGCACGCTGCCCGCGACGGCCTCCGCGAAGAAGATCTGCCTGCAGATCACCGACCCGGAGGGCGACGGCCGCGCCGACGGCGCCGGGGCGCTGTCCTCGCCGACGCTCGACGTGCTCAGCGCCGACATCTCCACCGGCAAGACCACGGTCAACGGCATCATCCGGCTCAAGAGCGCGGCCGTGGACCCCGACCACGTCGCCAAGCTCGGCGAGCGCTGGAACCTCGTCTTCACGGTCCGTGGCGTGAAGTACGCCTTCTTCGCGCGCTACACCGGCTACTCGCAGGGCCCCACGCCGGCGTGGGAAGGCGGCATGACGGTCGGAGGCACGGGCGAGCGCGCCAACCCCGACGCGACGTTCCGCCGCGAGGGCAACAACCTCCTCTGGTCGGTCTCCCGCACGGTGGTCGACGGGCTGAAGAAGCCGAAGACGTACCTGTTCATCAACAACGCCGGCAGTGGCGTCGCGTCGTTCGGGGCGGACGGCGCGGCCCCGAAGCCCGGCACCAAGTACCTCGACCGCGCGCCCAGCTGCCTCGCCGCGAAGTAACCCAAGGAGTACCGCCATGGCCCGCCGGACTGCCGCGCGCGCGTTCGTCGCCACCGGTCTGCTGCTCGCGTTCGCCGTCCCTTCGGGGGCGGCGGAGACGCTGCTGCCGCAGATCCCCGACAAGGACTGCGCCGAACGCGTCGCCGACCCGGCCGGCGACGGCCACGTCAACTGGCACCCGTCCGGCGAGCTCGACGACCCGCGCGGCTCGCTCGACCCCCTCGACATCACGGGCGTCACCGTCCGCGTGACCGCGACGAGGGTGATCGCGTTCATGGCGCTCAAGGACATCCCGACGGCGATGCGCCCGACGGACACGGCGTACGGCTACTACATGTGGTTCACCTACGGCGCCAAGACCGCGCGGTTCCAGCACGTCCTCGTCAACTCCAACCAGAGCGCGATCGGGCCCGGCGGCTTCCCGACGGGGTCGGTCGGCACCGGTACCAACGGCGGCACCAACCCGCTGCGCGGCCTCGGCGCGGACGTCGACTCGACCCACGACGTCGTCTACGTCTACGCCGACCGCGCCGCCCTCGAGGAGGAGCTCGGCGAGCCGCTGCCGCCCGGCGCCAAGCTGACCGCGATCACCGGCAAGACGGTGCTGTTCGTCGGCGCGGGCAGCGCCGCCGCGGGCGTCACGCAGCGCCCCGCGGACGCGACCGAGGTCGCCGCGGACAAGGCCGTCTACACGATCGGCGCGGACCCGTGCTTCGCCCCCTCGGTCGTGACGACCGCCTCCACGAGCGCGCAGTACGGCGACCCGGCCCAGATCGTCGTCGGGCTCACCGACGTCGACGAGGAGCCGCTCGTGGACAAGCGGATCACGGTCACGCTGCCCGGCGAGGCGCCGCGGACCGCGACGACGAACGAGGACGGCGAGGCGTTCCTCAGCGTCCCGGCGCGGACGCCGGGGACGTTCACCGTGACGTACGACGGCGACGAGACGTCCGGCGCGGGCACGGGCAGGGGCACCGTCGCGGTGCGGCCCGAGGTCGTGCGCTTCGCGGCGCTGAAGGTCGTGAGGTCGGGCACCGCGCGGACGGTCACCGCGACGCTGACCGAGGACGACCCGCGGCCGTGCGTGCGCCTGCCGGTGGACTTCTACGTCAACGGCCGCAAGGTCGCGACGGTCCTCACCGACAGCAAGGGCCGCGCGGTGTTCAAGGGCGCGACGGCGGGCCAGAAGGTGCAGGCGCGCTACGCCGGCGCTACCGGCCGCTACGCCGCCGCGAAGTCCGCGACCGTCACCGTCTAGCAGGTCCAGCAGGTCTAGCAGGTCCAGCAGGTCCAGCAGGTCCAGCAGGTCTCGGCCGACCCGTTCTTTGAAGATCACCACGCACGAGACCGGCTGGTGGGCTGCAGGGATCGCGCTCTGCGCGGGGTCGCGGCGGCGGCCGTCACCGCAGGTGATCGCGCGGGTCAGCGTCTAGCGGTCGCCGTCGCGCGCTGGGTCCTGCGGCGCAGCGCGTACGCCACGCTGACCACGGTCGCGGCTCCCAGCAGCAGGCTCGCGGCGGCGGCGTCGTCGGGACGTACGCCGCTCATCGCCAGCTCGACGTCCTCTGCCTCCTCGTCCTCCTGCGCCCCCTGCGTCACCGTCGCGACCTGGAACTGCTGCTGCTCCTCCTGCGACAGGCCGGCGTTGGGGTTGATGTTGCTGATCGGGTTGTTCGGCACCGGCGGCTGGAACGCCGGCGGCACCAAAGCGAGCACGATCGGGCGCGGGCGGGGGAGCGGCGGGTCGGGCTCGGGCTCGGCCACCCGCGGCGGCTTCGAGACCTCCGGCGGCACGACGGCCGAACGGCAGCGCACGACGATCTCGCCGACGACGACGGTGTCGCCGCGCACCGTCTGCACGAGGCGTACCGGCAGGTCCTCGCCGTCCTGCGCGGCGGAGCAGGTGAGGTGCAGGTCGTAGAGGAGGTGGTTCTCGCGCTTGAGGTTGACGATGCGCGACGTGCCGCCGTCGACGCGGGCCACGACGTGGTGCGGGTCGTCGATGCGCGACGCGATGGTGCCGGGGTCCTTTACGCCGAGCAGCAGCGCGGTGATGGCGGGCTCGATCGCGGGCGCGCTGTTGTCGGTCTCGCAGACGAGCGGCTCGCCCGGCGGCACGTCCATGACGCCGTCGCCGTCGCAGTCGACGCCGAACTCGGGCGCGTACGTGTGCGTGCCCTTGGCGACGGCGGTGACGTCGGCGAGCGCGGCGTGGAAGTCGTTGGCGGTGTGGACGACGACGCCGACGACCTTGACGTCGTGGTACGCGTTCAGCGTCTGCACGGTCTCGTCGATCGTCGGGAACGTGAAGCCGCCCTGCTTGCCGGTCATGAACGCCGCGTCGGTCAGCAGCACGATGACCCGCGTCGGCGCCGTGAAGTGCGCGTCCTGGCCGGGCAGTACGGCGGGCGGCTCGAGCTGGCCCTTGCCGCTCACCGCCTGCGTCAGCGCGATGGTCTGGCCCTCGGCCTGTGTCTGGTTGCCGCCGCCCTCGACCAGCTCGTCGACGCCGCGCTTCAGCTCGCCGAGGTCGCAGGTGATCGGCTGCACGAGGCGGTACGGCCGCATGACCGAGCTGCCCTGGCCCTGCGTCACGGACTCGTCCCTGACGTCGCCGACGCCGAAGCACGCGGAGCCGTTCGTGCGCTTCTTCAGGTTGGTCGCGATGTCCTTGACGCCCTCGCGCAGGCCGGCGATGGCCGGGCCCATGCTGTTGGTCGTGTCCATGAGGAAGAACACGTCGATCGGCACCGGGCTCGGCGGCACGCCGAAGTCGACGGCGTTCGCGACGGTCTCGCCGGGCGCGACGGTGACGGTCGGCTTCTCGACGGTGAGGACCGGCTTGGTGAGGCCGGTGGGGCGGTTGACCTCGATGCCGTTGCCGTCGATGGTCGGCGGCGGCGGGAGGAACGACTCCTGCGCGAACAGGTCGAGACGGAACAGCGCCCCCTCCGCCTGACCGAGCAGGATGCGCCCGCTCCTGCTGGCGCCGAACGCGATCCGCTCGAACGGCTCCACGCCCACCGGGTGGATGCGGATCCAGCGCTCGTGGTTGACGTCGTAGCCGTACGTGCCGTCCGGGCCCGAGACGGCGTAGACGTCGTAGCGCCGGGCATGGCTCGCGCTGGTCGCGACGACGGGCACCGCGCGGCGGCCGACCTCCTTGCCGTCGGCGTCGAGGAACGTCACCGTCCCCGCCTCGCCGGCGCGTGTGAACACCGCCGCGCGGCCGGACCCGTCGACGTCGATCGTCGTGATCTCGCCGCCCGCACGGCCCGTCTTCCACGTCTCGCCGCCGTCGGCGGAGAAGGCGTACGTGTCGCCGCTCCACGTCCACACGACGCTGCTCTTGACCGGCGAGGTGACGAGGCCCGCGGGCGCGTCGAGCGGCACGGTCACCTCGTCCCACGTCGTGCCGGGCAGGCCCGCGTCGTCGAGCATCGGGTCGACGATCGTGCGGTAGACGCGGCGCTTCGCGGTCGTCTGCCCGTTGGCCGCGTCGGGCAGCGTCTCGACGAGCACGTACGCCCTGTCGCTGCTCACGGGTGACACGACGAGCTGCAGCGGCGTGCCGACGGCGGGAAGGCCGGCGTCGACGGACTCGTACGGCTTCGTGGTCTTGTTGCCGGCGGCGGGCGTCGCGTCGCGGGTGCGCTCGACGTGCGGGTGGGGGACACCGCCCGCGTCGTCGTAGCTCGCGATCCACAGCGCCTGCGGCTCCGGCGCGACGAGCTGCGTGACGACCCGCGCGCGCGGCGTCGCGACGCTGTCCGGCGCCTGGCCTGGCGCGGGGTAGACGTGGTCCCACGTGCAGCCGGCGGACGTGGACAGCTGCACGACGGAGCCGTTGGTGACGTAGATCCACGCCGGGTGCGACTCGGGGATCGCGAACGCGCGGACCTCGCGCGGGCCCTCGTTGGCGGCGTACTGCGGGGAGGCGATGCGCGCCCAGGTGTCCTTGCGGATCTCGACCTGGCCTGGCGTCGCGCAGGCGGCCAGGTCGTCGCCGGTGGGGGCGCCTGCTTTCGCGCCGAACAGCGGCAACGAGGCGAGGAGAAGGAGGGTCGCGGCCAGCACCGGACGGGCGGCACGCGAATGCCGCGCGGACCGGTTGCTCGCGAAGATGCTGCGCTCCCTCGTTGTCGCGCGACTCCACCGTCAGCGCCCCGGCACGGTACTAGAAGGGTGGTGCAATAAAAAGGCTCTGACCGGTATCGTGCACGCTTCGTCAACGACGGGGGATTTCATGGGAATGCGACGACGGCTGCTGCTCGGCGCGCTCGCGCTGGGGCTGGTCGCGGCGGGTTCGGCGACGGCGTACACGAGCATCTACCAGCCGCTCGATGAGGGCGGCGGCTCGGGGTTCCGCGAGTCGCGTGCGACCGACGGCTTCGGCGAGCACGAGCCGTGGGTGGTGCCGTACCGCGATCGCAAGCTGGTCCGCGCGATCTTCAGCCTGCGCAACAACGGCCGGTGGCCGGTGCGGGTCGAACGCGTCGGCCGGTCGAACGACCCGGACTGGCACGGGCTGTTGGACTTCCGGCCCGACGAGAACATGCTCAACCCGCCGAACGTCTACGACTACGAAGGACCCGCGTTCACGCCGTTCACCCTGCGGCCGGACGAGGAACGGTCGATGTCGGTCGCGCTCTGGCTCGACCATTGCGAGTTCCACAGCGCAGGGGGGAGCATGACGTTCTCCGAGGTGCCGGTGCGCTACCGCGCGTTCGGCATGGCGCACACGGCGTGGATCGAGCTCGAGAAGCCGTTTGAGATCGTGTACGAGAAGGCGTCGCAGTGTCCGAGGCCCGCCGTTCGGTGAGAGGGTGCGCGGCATGACGGACGGTCTCGAGCACTTCGAGTTCGGTGACGAGTCGAACACCTGCGTGCGCTGCGGCATTCACCTGACGACGCACGGCGTCCAGGAGTTCCGGACCGGCGGCAGCGTCGGCATCCGCAAGTTCATCCTGGGCGACTGGGGCGAGATCGGCGAGGGGATGCTGCCGCTGCTCGTCATGTCGTGCCGCCAGTGCAAGCGGGTCGAGCTGCGGATCCCGGCGTTCTGACGGTCAGGCGGGCGGGAGCAGCGGGCGGCCGCGGCGTACCCACAGCACGGTGAACGCGAGCGCCACCGCGCCGGCGTTGCCCGTTGCCACCCAGACGACGAACGGTGTCGGCGCGGGCGGCGTCCCTGGCGGGGCGTCGTCCACCCAGACAGCCGCCGCGAGCTCCGCGTCGGGCAGGTCCGGTCGCGGCCTGCGCGGTGCGCTCGGCGGGGGTGCGGCACGGTGCCGCGGGACACGCCCAGGTCCGACGACGAGCGCGGTCGTGACCGGGCGCTCGTAGCCGTCGCTGGGCCGGTTCACGACGCGACCGGCGCGGACGAACGTCGTCGAGCCGCCGCCGTCCAGATTGATCACCTCGCGCGCGCCGAGCGCGGTGAAGAACGCGAGCGCCTCCTCCAGCGGCATGCCGACGCTGCGGCCGGCGTTGCGCTCGCGGCCGTCGACCGTGGCGTGGATCAGCGTCCCGTCGCGCATCGCACCGGCGAACGTTCGCGGGTGCGTCGTCGTGAGGTGAGGCGCATTCTCCGGCGCGAGCCAGCGACGGCCCTCGCGCAGCAGGATGTGACCCGCGCCGACGCTCGCCCAGACGTCGTCGGGCGTGAGCGCCTCGGTGACCTCGACGCGCGTGCCGCGGCCGCCGCCGTTCCAGAGCCTGCGCAGCGCCGTCGCCTGCGCACCGGCACCGGAGAGCACGACCGTCCCAGGCCGTACGGCGCCGTCCCCGGCACCCTCGGCGAACGACACGACGGCCGCTGTCGTGGGGGCGTTCGGGACGAGGTTGCCCGCCCGGCCGGGCAGCGCGAGCGTCAGCTCGGCGCCGGCCGCGGGCGTCCCCGTCGAACGGACGTAGTCGGACGTGTAGAGGACGAGGCCGCCCGCATCGCGGGGGACGTTCTTGCCGGTCACCGTGAGCGCATGCCGCCCGCTGGTCACGCGCGCCGACCACGTGACGCGCTTCGTCGTGAAGCCGCCGCCGTACGTGTAGCTCGCCTGCTGGTGGCGCGGGTCGGGGGAGACGAGGACGACGCCGCGTTCGACGATGCCGCCGATCGGGCGCCCGACGACGCGGCTCGGCTGCCGCCACGCGTAGTCGCCGTTGGTGGCGTACGCGCAGCCGCCGCAGAGCCCGCTCGTGCCCTCGAGGTCGCGGTCAGGGCCCGCCGAACGTTCGCCCGCGTGCTCGACGGTGACGCGGTAGCCGGAGCGCGGGCGGGTGAAGCCGACCTCGACGACGTGGCGCGGCCGCGCGCTGTCGAGACGTACGTGCCCGACGCCCGGCGCGATGCGTTCGCGGTGGGTGACGCGGTAGCCGGGCGGGACCTTGAACGGCAGCGGCTCGTCGGCAGTGGCCGCCGCGCCAGGGACCTGCAGCGCGGTGACGACGGCGAACAGGGCAGAGGCGAGGGGACGACGCATGGCCACACTCCCGCGGGAACGAAGCGCGTCGTAACAGCCCGCGCACGCTGCGTACAACGTCCGGGGGTTCCCCGGGAATCCCGGGTCAGGACGTTGTCACGTCCGGGACTGCTAGACCTCGACGCAGCCGAGGTCCTGGTCGACGACCGTGGTGCCGGCGACGACGAGCGTCACGTCGCCGAGCACTCGCTTCCTGGGTTCCTCCTCGTAGGGACTACGGCCGGAGGAACGGCGCCGCGGCGAGTTCCTCTCAGCCGCCGAGGGTGGCGTAGTCGTCCCGGTTCACTGGCTTCGTCGTCGGCGGACCGGGCGCGCGCGGCACCGCGACGGCGTCGCCGCCGGCGGTGAAACGGACGGCGCGTACGCCGCCGTCCTCCGTCAGCGTGAACACCACCTGCGCCGCCGCGAGCGCCCGCTCCGTCACCGTCAGCGCCTCGAAGCCCGCGGTCAGCTCGACCGCGGCGACGCCACCGTCGACCGACACCGCGACGGCGCGGTCCCCGATCGCGGTCGTCAGGCCGTCGGCGGCCTCCCTGTCGTCGGGGCCGCGGGTCAGCGACGCGAGCCGCCCGCCGAGGGTCGGCGGGGCGACGACGATGCGGCGTACAGGCACGACGCGGCCCTCGCGGACGAGGTGGACGGTGACGCCGGCGGGGCGCGCGATCGGCGACCCGGGCGCGACGGGCACCGCGGCGTCGTCGAGGCGGTGCGGGGTCCCCTCGGGACGTACGCCGCATGACGTCAGCAGCAGCGCGCACGCCACCAAGGCCGCCCTCACGACGCGGCCAGGGGCAGGTCCACGACGAACCGCGCGCCGCCGCCCGGTCTGTCCTCGACGCGGACCGTGCCGCCGTGCGCGCGGACGTGCTCGCGGACGAGCGCGAGGCCGAGCCCGGCGCCGCGGCCTCGCCTGCGGTCCGCGCCGACGGCGCCGCGCGCGAAGCGTTCGAAGACGTGCTCGCGCTCCTCGGCGGCAACCCCAGGACCGGTGTCGTCCACCTCGATCCGCGCGACGCGCCCTGCCGTTCGTACGCCCACGCGTACCGCACCGCCGCCGTGGTGGGCGGCGTTGTCGAGCAGGTTGACGAGCACCCGGTCGAGCCGCCGCTTGTCGCCCATCACCGTGATCGGGCCCTCGACGTCGAGGGGGACGGCGGCGTACGGCGTGCGGTCGAGCGTGCGCCGTACGAGGTCGTCGAGCCGCACCTCGTCGAGCTCCACCGGCAGCCCCGCGTCGGCGCGCGACATCTCCAGCAGGTCCTCGACCAGCCCGGTGAAGCGCGTGATCTCGTGCGCGAGCAGGCGCGTCGCGCGGCGGGGGCGTTCGGTCATCTCGGTCTCGTGCGCCTCCAGCACCGAGAACGACGTGGCGAGTGCGGTGAGCGGCGAGCGCAGCTCGTGGCTCACGTCGGCGGTGAAGCGCGCGTCGCGCTCGATGCGGCGTTGCAGCGCGTCGGCCATCGCGTTGAACGAGTCCGCGAGCGGCCGCAGGTCCTTGTCGCCGCCGACGTCGAGCCGCGTCCCGAGCCGCCCCTCCGCGATCGCCGACGCGGCCTGCGCGACGTCGGTGACCGGGCGCAGCACGCGGCGGCTCGCCAGCCAGCCGAGCCCGGCGAACGCCACGCAGGTCAGCGCCGCCGCGACGAGCAGCGCGCTCGACAACGTCCGCAGCGTGCGTTCGAGCTCGGCGAGGCTGACTACCTCGACGTACGCCGCGTCGCTGCCGGTGAGCGGGACCCCGATCGCGAGCCGCGGCTGCCCGGGCACCGTGAAGCGCTGGCGTACGGCGTCCCCCTCCGACAGCGCGGTGACGAACGAGCGCGGGAGGCGTTGCGGCGTCGGCGTGATCGCCGCCCCGAAGAACTCGCCGTCGACGTAGAGGAACGCCTCCGCGTCGCCGCCCGACCGCCGGCCCAGCGCGTCGAGCACGCCTGGCAGGTCGGTGTCGGCGGCGCGCAGCCGCGTCGCGACGGCGCCGGCATTGGCCCGCGCGGCGCGCACGGCGGCGCCCTCGCGCTGGTCGAGCAGGTAGCCGCGGGCGAGGGAGTACGTGAGCACCGCGAGGAACGTCGCGAGCAGGAGCCCGCCGACGCCGAACATGAGGATGAGCCGCGAGCGCAGGCCGACGCGCGGCCTGGAACGCGATGGGCTCACCCCTGCACCTTGTACCCGAGCCCCCGCACTGTCACGACGTGCCGCGGCGTCCGCGGGTCGGGCTCGACCTTCGTGCGCAGCCGCCGGATGTGCACGTCGACGAGCCGCGCGTCGCCGAAGTAGCCGTAGCCCCAGACCGAGTCGAGCAGCACCTCGCGGCTGAACACGCGGCCCGGCGTCGCGGCCATCTCGCAGAGCAGCCGGAACTCCGTCTTCGTCAGCGAGACCTCCTCGCCGGCGAGCAGCACCGTCCCCTCGTCGGGGCGGATCTCCAGGTCGCCGACGACGATGGGGGCGTTGACCGAACGGCCGTCACGCGCCCGCCGCAGCGACGCGCGGATGCGCGCGGTCAGCTCCTTCATGACGAACGGCTTGGTGACGTAGTCGTCGGCGCCGGCCTCGAGACCCGCGACGACGTCGTGGCTGTCGGAGCGCGCCGTCACCATGATGATCGGGACGTCGCTCGTACGGCGCAGCAGCTTGCAGCACTCGAAGCCGTCCTTGCCCGGGAGCATCAGGTCGACGAGTACGACGTCGGCCGCGCGCGCGGCGAACGCCGGCAGCGCGTCCTCGGTGCTCTCCGCCTCCGCGACGGAGTACCCCTCGCTCTCGAGCGCGAGACGCATCGAGGCACGGATGCCTTCGTCGTCCTCGACGAGCAGCACGTGGGTCATCGCGTCCATGCTGCCATGCGGTTGCGGCGCGGCGGTCACACGTCACCGGTCACGGAGACGCGGTCCGGCATGAGCTGCGCGAGGCGACGACAGCCCGTGACGGCGACCGCCGCGTCGGCCGTGCACGTACGGACGCCGCCGAGGTCGACGCGGATGCGCGGGACGCGTTGCGCCACCGCGATCGCGACGACGCGGAGCAGCACCCTGGCGAGGTCGCGGTCGAGCAGCCCGGACGCCGTGACGACGAGCCTGCGCTCGTCGGCGAACTCGATGTGCAGTCGGTCGGCCATACCTGACGACGATCCCCGCGCCGCTGTGCGAACGCCGTACGGCACCGTTGCGATCCGGTGACGGAGCGCACATGACGGTTCTGTGACAACGACATGAGAACGCAAGGCGCGTCGTCACCTCGTTGTCACAGGAGGAGGCGGCGCGATCCCAAAGACCTCTCGTAAGCCCGCGCGTCCCTCCAGCCCTCGCGCGGTTCGCGTAGTCGCTTTCGAGGAGTCCCATGAACCGCCTCCATAACGCCGTTCGCCGGTCCGGCGTCGTCGTCGCAGCAGCCCTCGCGCTCGCCGGCCTGCCCGCCGGTCCGACCGTCGCCGCGACGGGCACGATCACGTCGGCGTCGCCGGCGTTCGTCGCCAACACGGGCGCCGAGACGTCGGTGACGTTCGCGCTCTCGGCCGCGCCCATGTCGCCGGGCGAAGTTCTGAACGTCGAGCTGAGCGGCCCCGCCGGCTCGGCCATCAACGAGACCGGCACCCCCGAGGTCGACGGCTCGTCGGTCACCGCGACGTTCGACCTGCGCGGCGCCTCGCCCGGCGTCTACGGCGTGACGATCGCGGACGCGACCGGAGGCACCGTCGACGAGTTCACCTGCGCGTCGTGCCTGCGCGTCCTCGCGACGCCGCCCACCGTCAGCGCCGTCTCGCCGACCGTCCGCGGCGCGAGCTCGCCCGGCGCGACGTTCACCGTGACCGGCACGAACTTCTTCGACGGCGCGTCCGTGCGCTTCCTCCGCGACGGCGCCAACGACAGCGCGATCACGTTCCCCTCGTCGGGCTCCCTCACCGTCGGCGCGAGCCACAACACGATCAGCGGCCTGCTCGCCGTCGGCGCCGGCGCGGTGCCCGGCACCCGCGACGTCGAGGTCACCAACACCGACGGCCAGCGCGCGCTCTGCGTCGAGTGCCTGACCGTGACGGCCGCGCCGTCGTACGTCTCCCTGACGCCGTCCACCGCCGGCCAGGGCGCGGTAGCGCGCTCGCTGGCGCTCGTCGGCGCGGACTTCCAGCCGTCGATGTCGGCGACGTTCTACATGCCGTCGTCCGACACGGACCTCGGCGGCGTCACCGTCACGTCGTTCTCCGTCACCGAGGACGGCGCGGCGACCATCACGGCCAACGTCGCCGACCGCGGCGACACCGTGAACACCACCCGCGACCTCGTCCTGCGCAACCCCGACGGCGGCACGACCCGCGTCGCGAACGCGCTCACCGTCACGCCCGAGCCGGTCGTCAGCGCGCTGACGCCGTCGACCCTCGACGGCGGCGCGGAGGGCGAGGACCTCGTCGTCACCGGTACGGGTCTGTCGTCGGCGCCGGCGTTCGTCTTCTCGGGGACGGGTGTCACCGTCAACGGCTACACGCCCGACGCGTCCACGCCCTCGACCAAGGGCGTGCTGAACGTCACCACCGCGCCCGGCGCGACCGTCGCGGGCCGCACGATCACCGTCGAGAACCCCGACGGCGGCCGCTCCACGTCCGGCACCGTCCTCACCGTCGGCGCCACGCCGACCGTCACCGAGGTCACGCCGCGCGCGCTCGGCCGCGGCGCGTCCGGCCGCCCGATCACCATCAAGGGCACGAACTTCGACACGTCGAACGGCGGCACCGCCGTCGCCGTCACGATCCCCGGCATCACGCTCTCCGGCGTCGTCGCCACGTCCACGACGACCATCACCGCGAACGCGTCGGTCCCCGGCACCGCCGAGGTCGGCACGCTCGACGTGTCGGTGCTCAACACCGCCGCCGGCCGCCGCGGCCGCGCGACGTGCGCGGGCTGCTTCTCCGTCGACACGTTCTCCGTCGACAGCGTCACGCCGTCCGCGGTGCTGAACTCCGCGACGTACCTCCTCGACGTCACCGGCTCGGGTCTGCCGGTCGACAAGGAGATCACCGCGACCCTGACCCGCAACGTCGCGCGGGCCGGCCAGGACCCGATCGTCTTCGACGGCACGACCAACAGTGACGGCACCCGCTTCGCCGGTTCGGTGGACCTGCGGCAGGTGGCGCCGGGCGCGTACACGCTGCGGCTCGCCGACGGCGACGCGGTCGGGACGTGCACGTGCACGTTCAGCGTCGTCGCGGAGACCGCGCCGGTGCTGACGTCGGTGACGCCGTCCAGCGCGCCGCAGGGCACGACCGGCCGCGAGCTGACGCTCAAGGGGAGCGGCTTCACGCGCGGCACCGACGTGCGCTTCGGCACCGGCGTGACCAAGGCGGGCGACGTGACGTTCGTCGATGCGACGACGCTGACCGTCCCCGTCGACGTCGCGCAGAACGCGACCGTCGGCGCCGTCCCCGTGACCGTGATGGTGCCGTCGTTCGGGTCGGACACCGAGTCGACCTGCGCCGCGTGCTTCTCCGTCACGAAGAGCCCGACGGTCACGTCGGTCAGCCGCGCGAGCCGCGGCCAGGGCGCCCCGGCCATCGGCATCACGGTCACCGGCACCGACTTCGCGCCGGGCGCCACCGTGTCCGCCGGTGACGGCGTCGAGGTGACCGACGTGCTGTGGGTCAGCGCGACGCAGATGACGTTCACGGCGACCATCGCCGGCGACGCCGTGCCCGGTCCGCGCACCGTCACCGTCACCAACCCCGACGGCGGCGCGGGCAGCTGCGCCTGCTTCGCGGTGACGCCGCGGCCGCAGACCGCGTCCATCGCGCCGCCGGGCGGCGCCCAGGGCAGCAACGGCGTCGAGGTCGTCCTCTCCGGCACCGGCTACCAGAACGGTGCGGGCGTGTCGTTCGGCGACGACGTCATCGTCTCGAGCGTCACCGGCAGCGGCGAGACGCTGACCGCGACGCTCGACCTGCGCGCGGCCAACACCGGCGCGCACCCCGTCGTCGTCACCAATCCCGACGGCGGGACGGCGGCGTGCGAGTGCGTGTTCACCGTGTCGCAGCCGCCGACCATCACAGGCCTCACGCCGGCCAGCCGCGGCGCCGGCTCGGTGAACCAGCCGGTGACGATCATGGGCTCGAAGTTCGCCGACTCGGCCACGGTGTCGTTCGCCGAGCCGGGCATCACCGTGGTCGACACCGACGTGGTCGACGAGTCCCGCATCGACGTCGTCCTCTCCATCGCCGGTGACGTCGCGCCCGGCACGCGCAGCGTGACCGTGACCAACCTCGACAGCGGCCAGTCGGCCAACTGCGCGGCGTGCTTCACCGTCAACCCGAAGCCGGCGCTCGACGCCGCGGCGTACACCGCGCAGCGCAACCGCGACGCCGTCGTCGTCATGTTGAGCGGCTCCGGCTTCCAGCCAGGTGCGGTCGGCGCGGACCTCGGCGACGACATCACGGTCACCGACGCGCAGGCGCTCACGGCGTCGTCGGTGCGGGTGACGTTCGACGTCGGCGACGACGCGTCGCTCGGCGCGCGCGACATCACCGTCGTCAACGGCGACGGCGGCCGCGCCACGTGCGCGTCCTGCCTGACGGTGACGACGCCGCGGGTGTTCACCGTCGCGGGCGACACGTCGCCTACGTCGGGCGACGCCGAGTCGTACACCGTCACCGCGCACGTCTCGTCCGCCGAGGACTCGGCGACCGACACGTCGTACACCGGTGTGCCCGTGCTCTCCGCGGACGGTGACGAGAAGTTCAGCGGCGGCACCTGCGCGGCGGCCGTCAACGGCGTCAGCACCTGCTCCGGCGTCGTCTTCGGCGACCTCGGCGACGCGCTGCTCAACGTCTCCGGCACCGGCGGCGACGCCGACCTCGGCGGCACCCGCGCGGTGACCGTGGAGCCGGTGTCGCTGACGTTCAGCCCGGCGGCGCCGAAGACCGCGCAGGCGGACTCGCCGGTGTCGTTCACCGTGCGTCCCGTCGCGGGTGTCAGCGGCGCGTCGATCAGTGGCTACGACGCCGCGCGCACCGCGCACGTCACCGGCTCCTCGCCGTCGACCGTGCCGCTGAACTGCGGCTCGGCGGTGTGCACGTTCACGCTGACGTTCGGCTCGACCGGCTCCAAGACCGTGCGGGTCTCCGACGACGGCACGCCGAGCGTCTCGACGCCGACGACCTCGCTCACCGTCGGCACGGGCACGAAGATCGAGGGGTTCCGCGTGTCGGCGTCACGGCTGGTCGCGGGGCAGTCGATCACGATGCGCGGGTCGCTGCTCGAGACCGACGGCACGCCGCTCGCCGGCTCGACCGTGCGGCTCTACGTCAAGGGCGGCGGCTTCCGGTCGTGGGTGCTCTGGCACTCCGTGACGACCGACGGCGCCGGGGCGTTCGCGAAGACCGCGCGGATGACGCGGACGCGTTCCATCAAGGCCGTCTACCTGCCGCCGAACGCGTCGTACACGCGGTCGGAGTCCCCGGTGAAGACGGTGCTCGTCGCGACGCGGGTGACCGTGACCTCCCCGGACAGCGGCACGCGCGTCGCGGCCGGGCGGACGTTCACCGTGCGCGGGACGACGTACCCGGGCAAGCCCGGTGTGACGGCGTACCTGTTCTGGCGCAAGGCGGACGGGTCGGTCGCGGTACTGCGGCGCGCGGAGATCGCGCGGAACGGCTCGTTCGCGCTGTCGCGCTCGCTGCCGCGCGGGACGTACACGCTGCAGGTCGGTGTGCCGGCGACGGTCGGCAACACGAGCGGACGCTCGGCTCTCTTCACGCTGCGCGTCGTCTAGAAACCCCCCGCGGGCCGTCGGGCCGGGTCACCTTCCCTCGGTGACCCGGCCCGTGGCTCGTACTACCAGTTGAAGCCGGCGGGGTAGCTGATCGAGGCGAGCACCGCCTGCCCCGAAGTGTTCGGGTGGAAGTAGTCCCAGCTCGAGACCTGGCCGAGGACGAACGGGTAGTTGAAGACGGCATTGCCGTCGAAATCGCAGTTGGCGCCGTATGCCGTGCACGCCTGCGCGAGCTGCGTGTTGAAGTCGATGACGCGCTGCTGGACGCGGGCCCGGCGGTCGACGTCGACCTGCGCCGTGGACTGCGGGTTGGCCAGCATCGACTGGCAGATCTTGAAGCCGCTCCACGCGTTGCGCGCCGAGCTGCTGTCCTTGCCGATGAACCACAGCCGCTTGATGTCGGGCACGCTCGAGATGAAGACGGCGGCGTTCGGCAGGCCGTTCTTCAACGTGGCGAGCGCGGCGTCGAGCTGCGCGCGGTACGTGCTGACCGGCGTCATCGTGGACTCGCTGCTGGTGCAGGCGTCGTTGGCGCCCATGAGGATCGTGACGTAGCTGACGCCGCGGCTGACGGCGGCCTGCGCCTGGGCGTTGAGGTCGGACATCCGCGCGCCGGTGCGGGCGTCGTTGAAGTTGCGGGCGTTGATGGCGGAGTTCTTCGCGCGGATGCGCAGGTAGTGGCTGTTGACGCTGGCGTAGCCGCCGGTCGACCACGAACGGTCGGCGCAGTCGGAGTACCAGCCGCAGGCGTTGAAGCCCTTGGTGATGGAGTCGCCGAGCGAGCTCATCGAGCTCGGGATCGGCGGGATCGCGTGGGCGGTGCCGCTGCCGGCGAGCACGGCGGCGGCCGCGAACGCGACCATGAGGGCGTTACGGAGTCGCATGTGTAGGGGCTCCCTCGTTGGGTGGCCGGAGCGCCCAGCGCGCGTCCGGCTCGCGGGCGACGCTCGCAGGTAAGGAAACCGGACGACAAGGGACAAACTGCTCACCCTGGGGTGAGGGTCGGTCTCAGCTCATCTATCGGTTCGGCGCCGGGCGCGGCCTCGGCTACCATGTGCGGTCGCCACCTAAGCGCTCGTAGCTCAACGGATAGAGCATCTGACTACGGATCAGAAGGTTGGGGGTTCGAGTCCCTCCGAGCGCGCTTCTCTGACCTGCGGCTTTGCGTTTTCGATCTTCACTTCAGGGGCTCCGCGCTAACTTGCGCGCTAACACGGCGTCCTCGCCCTGTGTCACGGGCAGCGGCACGACGCTCGCGATCCTCTCGGCGGCGTCCCTCGCGACGGCCGGGACGACGACCGTGTAGAGCGCCGACGTCGTGGACTCGCGCGAGTGCCCGAGCCGTTCGCTCACGACCTTCATTGGAACGCCCGCCGCCAGCGCGAGACTCGCGCTGGTGTGCCGCAGGTTGTGCAGCCGGATGCGGGGCAGCCCCGCGTCCGTTGCCAGCTTGCGGAACACGTACGTCAGGCTGTCCGGCCGCACCATGCGGCCGTCCTCGTACGTGAACACCAGCCCCGTGTCGTGCCATGCCTCGCCCCACTGCAACCGCTCCCGGCGCTGTCTCGCCTGGTGCTGTCGCAGCAACGCGACGGTCGCCTCCGACAGCGCGACCGTCCGCTCGCCGGCCTTCGTCTTCGGCGGGCAGACCTTGATCTCGCGGCCTGCCGCGGTGACCTGCTGCCGGACGTAGAGCACGCCCTGGTCGTAGTCCACGTCCTCCCACCGCAAGCCCAGCGCCTCGCCTCGCCGCAGCCCCGTCAGGATCGTCAGGGCGAACAGCGCGTAGAGCCGGTGGCCCTGGATCGCGTCGAGGAACACGCCGACCTGCTGCGCGTCCCACACGACCGGCCGGTAGTGCACGGTCTCCGGCAACTCGACCGTGAGCGCCGGGTTGTGCGAGAGCATCCGGCGCTTCACCGCGCTGTTGAGGGCGCTGCGCAGCGTCGAGTAGATCCGGCGTACCGATGCCGGCGCGAGGGGCTTGCCCTTCATGCCGACGGCCAGGCTCGACACCCATTCCTCGATCAGCTCCGGCCGACGTTCAAGGTCCACCAGCCGGTACTGCCCGAGCGCCGGGATCAGGTAGTGGTCCAAGTGGCCGCGGTAGGACACGCGCGTCGTGTCGCGCAGCCCCCGCTTCCAACTGAGCCACTGCTCCAGATACGCGGCGACCGTCGTGCCGTGGGCCTCGCCGGTCCGCGTCCTCAGCTCGCCGAGCCGCTTGCGGCGCTGCTCGACGGCGTCCTTCTTGGTCGGGAACCCTCCCTTCGTCTCCTGCCTGCGTTCGTTCTTGGCGTCCCGGCCCACGTCGATGACGTAGGACCACGTGCCGGTGCATCGGTGCGGCGCGTAGCCACGCTTGCCCGCGGTGCGCGGGCAGTGCCTCGTGTGCCGCTGGTACACGCCGGACTCTTTCGTCATGGCCTGCCTCCTTCGGAGGCAGCCGGGGCAGTTGGTGACCCGGCCACCATGCCACCGGACTGCGACAGCGGAACAGGGTCGAGGCCGAGAAGTGCCAGCAACGGAGCGGTCGGTATCCGCAGCCGCCGCCCCAGTCGCAGGACCGGCGTCGGCCAGCGGCCGGCGACGATGAGGTCGTACGCGGCCGAGCGGCCGAGGCCGAGGAGCCGCCCCGCGGTCGGCACGTCGAGCACCGGCGGAAGCGCTCGGATGTCGTCGGTGGTCATGGCGTCACCTGCGCGGGGTCGAACCACTCAGGCGAGAACCGGCGGGCGTGGCAGCCGAGGGCGACAGCGACGCCGTCGAGAGCGGCACGGGTGGCGTTGGTCATGTGGTGCTCCTCTCGGGAGCCGCCTCGGATGGGCGGCGAGGGGAGCACGGTCGTTTTCGGACTTCACGAGAACTTCACGGCGGAGTTACCGCGGCCGTGAGGTCGTCGTGAAGTTCTGGTAACCGGTCGTGAGGTTTTCGTGAAGTTCGGCCGGCAGGGGCCGGAGTTGCGGCTGTTGAGGCGCAGGGTGGTCGGCACGCGAGGCCCGGTCGTTCCGGGCCGATCACCGACCCGGAGGCGGCCATGACCTCGCTCGTTGCGGGCTCACCTCCCGTGGCTTCCGCGACCGCTCGGTCTGGCCGTCCGTCGGGACGACGGGGTGGCGCTTCCATCCCGGCGCGGACGCGCCGGTGGAGGCGCCACTCTGCGCGGCTTCTCGGGTGCGACTGCTCCACCTGGCTGACCTGCGGTTTCGCGGCCCGCTGGGGCGGTCGTGGCACTTGTTCGGGGCTGCTCCGCCTGACGGCTCCGCACCCCCGAACAAGTGCCACTCCCTCGACACGCACTTCGGGAGGGGGAGGCAGGTCAGCCAGGTGGAGCAGTGGACAGCAGCAAGAGCGGATCAGAGGTAGAGAGATGAGAAGTAACAAGATCAAGGACAGTGGTGGTGCGGGAGCGATCAGGCGGTGGGGGTCGGTCGCGGTCGTGGCGCTGGTGGTCGGGATGGCCGGAGGGTCGATCGCGTGGGCGGCGTCCGGTGACGACGGTCCGGATCAGGTCAGGTCGTTCAGGAGCAAGTTCGTCATCCACGTCACGGTCACGTCGATCGCCGCTTCTGTCGCTGTCGAGGCCGGGCGTCGACCGCACGTCAGCACCTCTGGGCGGAGCCTCATCGGTCACCGCGCGAAGCGTTCGGACGTGATCGCATGAGTACCGCCGCGATCACGCTGACCAAGCGCGACCACGCGCTGATCCGCGCGACGTGGTCACTCGGGTTGGTGAGCGCGTCGGTCCTCCGCGACGTCATCTCGCCGGCGACGTCGGTCAAGACGCTCTCGGGGCGGCTCAGCGAACTGACCGCCGCCGGGTTCCTCCGGCGGACGCGCGTCGTCGGCGGGCCGGCCGGGCACCTGTGGCTCTACGGCATCGGCCGCCGCGGCGCCGCCGCCGACCCGGCGTTCGCGCGACCGTGGCGGCCACCGGAGTTCCACTTGCCGCACACCCTCGAAGTCGCCGAGACCCTCGCTGCGCTCGTCACGCCGGGGCGCCTGGGACGGCTTCGCGTCACCGAGTGGCAGGGGCAGGCCGAGCTTCGTGCATGGCACCGGCCCGGCGAAGCGATGGCCGACCTGTACGTGCGATGGAGCACCGACGACGCGAGCGGGGGCTGGCACGTCGAGGTCGACCGCGGCACCGAGTCGCGCCACGCACTGCGCCGCAAGCTCTTCCGCTACCTGCACACGCCCGACCGCGTCGCGCTCGTCGTCACGACAAGCGACGAACGCGCCCGCAACATCGCCCGGCTCGCGCGCGAACTCGGCGCGCGGGTGCTCACGACGGATCGCCAGACCCTGCGCTCCGGCGCGCCGGTGCTCGTCTACGACGTGATCAAGGGCTGCCGTAGACCTGTGGACGACATGGCGTCCTGATCCTGTTTTCCACAGATTCTCCTGGCGCTCTTGCGCTCATGGCAGGTTCAGGCATCCTGCAACTATGGTTGCTGACCCGACATCAGGACACGTCGTCGACCTGAGCCACGAGGTCGCTCGGCTTCGTGTCGAGCGCACGCGCGAGCCGGGCGACGACGGCCAGCGTCGGGTTGCGCTCGCCCCGTTCGATCTCGGCGAGGTACGTGAGGCTGATGCCCGCGTTCGCCGCGAGGACCGTCCGCGACAGCTTCCGGCGAACCCGGAGCGCGCGGACATGCGCGCCGAAGGCAGCGCACAGGCGCGCGTCCCCGTCGTCGGCCACGCCCGGATCGTACGGATGCCTGTCGCTCGGCGGCTGCCCACCACCCATCGCGATGTCCAGGAGGACGCATGACGCAGACCACCACCGACGAGAACGACGGCACCTTCCTGGTGCTGCGGGTCGCCGCAGCCGAGGACGTCGGGCCGGACCCCGAGACGCGCTGGTCGGCGCATGTCTGCGATCCGGCGAGCCCGCTCGCTGGCCTGTACGCGTTCGGGCCGTCGCTCGCGGCCGTCCGGGACGCCGTCGCGGTGCTGGCGTGGTCGGCAGTCATGGCCGGCGAGCTCGCGGCGTTCGGGCTCACCACCGACAGCCTCGCCGGGATCCACCTCATCCTGACGACGAACACCGGCTACGACGCCGCCGCGCTCGCCGCCGCCGTGCCAAACCACGCGGCGTAGGAGGTCTGCCATGACGACGGACGAAGGGGCGAACGACGCGGTCCCCGAGCGGCGCGCGGAACTGCCGGAAGACTCCGACCAGCCGTGGGGGCGTACGGGGCGATGGATGCGCCGAGCGGCCTGCGCCGGCCGGCCGGCGATGTTCGACGACGCTGGAAGGACCGGCGAGGCGCTGCGGCTGTGCGCGCGCTGCCCGGTGCTGGCGGAGTGTCGCGCCTGGGCGCTCGGGACCGCTGTCGCCGGAGTGGCGGGCGGCATGACCGAGGGCTCCCGCGCGGCATGGCGGGAGAACCACGGCTTCCGTGAGCCCCTCGTGACGCTCGCGGAGTTCCTGCCGCTCACCATCGCCGCGTCCGACCAGCCCTGGGGCAAGGGCCGCTCCGAGGTGATCCTCCGAGCCGTCGCCGAGCGCACGGCGAACGGGCAGAGCGGACGCGAGATAGCCGACGAGCTCGGCGTCACGAGGCGAACCGTCGTCCGGCTCCGCAGCCGTTGCCGGGAGCGGGGACTGCTCACTGAGCAGTGCGCTCAGGTCGGCTGACACCTCGTCGCGGAGACGCCGCTCTTGGTGTTCGGCCTCGCCCGGATTCGTGTGTCGCGAGCCGTGGGCCGCGGGCCGTGCAGGCCGCCCTCCAGCGTCAAAACACCCACGTGCGCAGGTGGGCAACGCTCATGGTGGTCGGGCCGCTGTTGTGCGGCCCGGCCCCCCCAGCGTCAAGATCGCTGCGCGCCGCCGCTGCGCGGCCGGCCTTCGGCCGGATCTTGACCCTGGGGCCCCTGCCGGGCCTGGCGGTCAGAAGAGCGGGCAGGCTGGGGCCTGCCCGCCTACCGCGGCCCGACCACCACGAGCGTTGCCGACGCGCGGTTCAGACTGCGGCCGAGTCGAGGGGCAGCACACCAGGGGGAGAGGCGGAGCTTTCATGAGCCCTCCTGCGCCTGAGACGCGATGGCGGCTAGTCGGCGCAACTCCGCCTCGATCTCCTGAGTCACCCTGAGCCACCCTGCCGAACGTCGTCCCGACGCCCCGCGTCAGCCCATTCACGTGTTAGGGGCAACGTGTCGGGACTCAGAGCGGCAAGGCGGGCGATGATTTCACCCCGCTCGAACGGTCGCAGGACCACGTTGGGATCCTCCAGGGAGGCATGGTGGTCCGCGATGCGGAGCACGGCCCGAAGATCAAACTCGGCTCTTAGAGCGGCCGACTGCCTCCGACGCTCGTCCGCGAGAGCTGCCTCCGCCATATCTCGCTCCTGACGGGCATCGCGAGCGGCGTTACCTGCCTGCCGAATGCCGTACAGCGCCGCCAGCGCGAGAACCCCGTTGATGCCGGCCGACATCCAGTCAGCCCAGGTACCGAGTTCCATGGGCGCGAGCCTGCCGCAACTTGTCATTCCTCTGAATAGCGCCGTGCGCGTTCGCCTAGGATCGGCACTGCCATGAAACCGCGGGGCGGGGTTAACCCGTCCAGGTGGCGGTCACTGAGCGCGACGCCCAGTGGCACCCGTCCTGCGGGGACACGGTCGAGGCGCGGCGATACCCGTCCGCTTGATGGGTGCTCTCGGTAGAGCCCGAGTTGGAGCGCCGTCCCCCTGCTGGCCAGGGCCGCCAAGGCACAGCCATCGGGGGGACATGCCTCGGCTTAGAAGGGCGACTCGCCCACCGGCCGCCGGAGGCTGCTGTTCACCCGCAAACCCCCGGCGCGGAGCCGAGCGACGAAGGGCCGAAGCTCGGCCCGCGTCGCATCCGCCTGGCCTTTGGTCAGCGTGTACGGCTTCCGCCCAGGCGAGAGAAGTCGGAGCGTGGTCACGCTATTGGTCTTGACGGACCATCCCTGCGCCACAGCGTTGTCGCACAGCAGTTCGATCTCTCGGCGCAGCGCGATGTGCTGGCCGGTGCTCATCGCCGACAGGTCGTTCCGCTGTAGACGGCCGAGGCTGCGGACCCGCTCCTCGATCTGGAGTGCTGCGCCGTTCACCGCCGCGCGGAGATTGCCGTCAGCCCGGTGCCGGAAGGGCAATCGAGTCAGCCCAAGAACGTCGGTCGGCAGTTTGAGGTCGCCGGTCGGCAGCAGGAAGGTCCGGCTTCGGCCCAGAGCACCGACGAACAAGCCGAACTCCAGCACGATGTTGTCCCGCGCCGACGGCATGGTCTCCCCTCGGCTGACGGTCGTGTCGTCGGGGGTCGCGACCAGCACCGCGAAGTCGACGTCCGCCGCGACCCCGAGGAGGGAGTCGAGCGTGTAGCCCCCAGGTGCGAACACGCCCTGGTCCCAGCGCACGACGTCGACCCGGTCACCCAGTTCCTCCTGGAGGTTGCGAGCGACCGCGCGGCCCTCCGAGGAGGAGCCGATGAACACGCGTACGTTCTGGGACGGAGCCGACACGGAGATAACCGTACGAGACGGCGACCTTGACGACCGGCAAGGCGCGGGACTCGCGAGACGATCTACGCGGCCGGGAGCGCAGCGGCTGCAGCGGCGATCTTGGCCGCCACGGCGTCAAGTGAGGACTCCGCCGTGCTGAGTCCGGCGTGCGACGCGAGCATCGGGCTGACGTCGTACAACTCGTCGAAGGTCACGCCGTGCGTGACGGGAACGACCCGCCTGCTATTGAGCAGCACGGCGAGTTCCTTCTCGGCGATGCCCTCGTTCCTGATGTGTGCATGATCGGCGGCGTCGCCGGGCCTGACCCGTCTGTGGATTGGGCGGGGGGCTCACGGGCGCGCCGACCGCGAGCGGTGCTCGTGTCGTCGGGGCAGCCGCTAAAGCCAGTGCAAGACGTGCGCGAGGTACGTGCCGAGCGCTCCGCCGACGGCCGTCACGACAATGCCCGACACGAACGCGGTCTTCTGCTGGCTAGTCGCGTCAGATGCACCACGCACGGCACGCCAGACGCGACGCGGTGCCGCAGACACTCGTTCGACGCGGCCAGTGACAGAGCGCTCGTGCTCGTACGCCTCCTCCGCACGGTGGCCAAGCAGGCCGATGGCCTGGTTGCACGCGTCGTAGACGTGCTCCGCGTTGACCATCGGGTCACGGTCGAAGATCGTTTTCCACGCGTACACCGGGTTGAGCGGCACCGTCTGCATCGTCCCGCGCGGCTTGTAGCGATAGATGATGCCGAGGTTCTGGACGATCTCGGCCGCGACGACGGTCGTTGCCTGCAGTTCGCTGGCCTGTCTGGCGACCGTCTGTTCCCGGCCGGGCTTCGGCCGAAAGCTCGGGAGGTCGTCAAGCCAAGTGTCGTTGGCTTCGCAGTTCGCGAGCATCGCGTCGAAGGCCCGCAGGAAGTCCTCGACCTTTTGACGACGCTTCAGAAGTACAGATGATGACACCACGGGTCCGACGGTAACGCCGGGGGACGGTTGACGTCGTGCCGTTCGAGGCGTGTCGACCGCGCGGCCGATCTTGACCCCGGGGCCCCTGCCGGACCTGGCGGTCAGAAGTCGCGGGCAGGCGGTGCCTGCCCGCCTGGCGCGGCCCGACCACCACGAGTGTTGCCGGCGGCTCCGCTCAGGCCGCGGCGCTCCTGCTTTCGGAGAGGCGCATCGCCTCCATCTGTCACCGTTACCGGGAGGCCGGGCCCTTACCGCCGGACGCGCCGCGTGTTCGCAGACGCCGGCGGGGCACGGTAGGTGGAATCACCGGCTGTTCAGGCGCTGACCGAGCCATTCCCCAAGCGTGGATGAGGGCGTTATGAAGTATGAAGGTTCCTTTGAGGTAGATCTCTGACTCGTCGCGTCGGTGGTAAAACTGCATGTAACTCTTGCCATGTTGTCCCACCGAGTTCCCAATGGCGCCTGCGAAGAACAGCAGCTGCAACAAGCGGTCAGTCTGAACGCTCTTCTCGCCCAACGCGTCGGACAGTGCTGCGTCGAACTCTCCGCGGTCGAATCGCTGCTTACCGATGGATTTAAGCGCCGTGAGTGCCGCCGCAGCCGAGACAGGCCCGCCCTCGTAGCCTGCAAATTCGTTCTGAATCGCACCAACGAAGTACTTCGTCGAATACTGGATCACGCCTTCCCGGATTACTTCGTCACTCAATGTTCCCGCACTATCTCCATATACGCCGGACGCCTCAACCTTGCGGATCTCCTCAAAGATTCGCAACAGGTCTCTCGGCGTGTGCCGCGTCATGTTCAGGAGGTATTGTAGAGTCGGAATGCTTCTCGGTGCGCCAGATCGCCTACCCACATGTATGTGCGATGGGAAGTAGCTGAGAACATCTACCTCCGTCACGCCGAGCGCCCTGGCGGCTTTCGCGTTCACGAGTCGGATCAAAGGTGCGTGGATGCCGGCTTCGCCGGAGAGCACTCGCCAGTCGAGATCGAACGAAAGGTCATCACGCATCTTCTGGCTGTCGGGAAGCGATAGTGCGATGCGCGCAAACACATCATTACGCAGTAGCAGCACTACACTGCCCGAGGAAACGCGCTCACGCAACTTTTGATTGATGTCGTAGGCGGCTTGGACTAACGACGAAAGACTCTCGTCGTAGTTAACATCATTGAGGAAGATTGAGTCTAGACCGTCCAATATCAAGAGGTGGCGTGAGTCAGCGACCGCGTCCGATACCCACGACTCCAGATAAGGAACGAGGCTGTAGATATTAAGTTCGGTCTTGCTTTCACGCTTGTAGATATCGCCCATCTGGGGTATCGGAATCGTAATCGTGGTACTCGACGCCTTGAGTAGGGCCCGTCCAGACGCATCCCCCATGAAGCCGAAGCCACGTAGCAACTTTGCTATCCGCCTGACCTCGCGCGACTTCTGGAATCGGCAACTAGGGTCGCTCAGTAGCAACTCTAGATAGTTGCAAAGCAAAATGAACTTCCACGCGATCACGGTACGCTCTGGGCCTTGGGCTTGGCCGGTCTGGAGCCTGGGAACTTCAGCGAGGGGAAGGCTGGATGCGTCGCGGACTAAGGTCACATGGTCCGCGCCAGACTGTGATGCCTGCAAGTACCATGCGAGTGCCGACTTGCCGGTGCCCTTCGGGCCGAGGACAAGAAACTTCGCACCAGTGAGGAGAGCGCCGGAGGCATTATCAAGGTCTACGTAGCTGCGAACGAATGCGTCAGGATCTTCGTTCACCTCGTTCCGAGAGTCGCTCATTCCAAAATACAAGTCCCTGTAGCGCGGTACCACGGTCCTCACCTCGCTGTGTCCTTGAGACCTTGCGCGTTGTTAGAACCCTGTCACAGGTCGCGTGGCTTTACGGCCACTCTCCCCTGCGCTGGCTCGGGCCGTCGCGAGGGTGCACCGGCGGACTCGTAGCCGTCTTGGGTCTGCGCATCATCCGCGACGCGCGTTGTAAGGCAGTTACCACAACGATACTGTTGTGCCGTGCTGCCACCCTTCGACTCTGACACCGGTCGTCTGCCGGTCGGCGAGCACGAGGCGACCTGGCTTGACGTGGTGGAGCGCTTCGGGTGGAACCCGCGGCGGCGTCAGCTCCTGGACGGTCTCGCGGACGCGATCGAGTTGCTGGCTGCGGCGGGTTGCCAGCGGCTGTGGTTGAACGGCAGCTTCGTTACGGCGAAGGAGGAGCCGGCCGACTTCGATGCGTGCTGGGACCCGGACGGCGTTGACCTGGACGTGCTGGACCCGGTGCTGCTGGACCTGTCGAAGGGCCGCGTGGCGCAGAAGGCGAGGTTCGGGGGCGAGTTGTTCCCGAACGTTGCCGAAGCCGGATCGGGGCTCGTGTTCGCCGACTTCTTCCAGGTCGAGCGCGACACGGGGCGCAAGGGGATCGTCGTGCTGAGGATCGGAGAGACAGCGTGATCACCAACGAGGTGCAGTACCGCGCGACGAAGGCGCACCTGGCGAAGTTCGAGGAGGCGGCGGCGAACCTCGAAGCGACGCTCGCCGAGGGCGGCGCGCGCGCCCGGCTGACGCAGCTGGAACTCGACGCGGTCCGTGCCCAGGCCGACGACCTCCGCGCGGAGATCGAGGAGTACGACCGCCTGCGGTCCGGTGCGGTGTCCGCGTTCGAGGCGGCCTCGCTGGCCGAGTTGGCGACGTTGCTCGTGAAGGCGCGTATCGCCCGCGGCTGGACGCAGCGCCGGCTCGCCGACGCGCTCGGCATCGCCGAGCAGCAGGTGCAGCGGTACGAGTCGAGCGACTACCGATCGGCCAGCCTCGCGCGCATCTGCGACGTTGCCGCCGCCCTCGACATCGTGGTCACGGAGCGCGCGGTCCTGCGAGACCCCGATGCTGCCTGACTCGCCTTCTGAATGGCGATCAGAAGGTCGGTCGCGCTAACACCGCGCTAACAACGTGCGGCGGATCGGCCCGGACGGGCCGACACCCGACGACACCCGATTTCGCAAAACCGCAGGTCAGGCGGGGTGTCACCAACTGCCCCGGACTGCCTCGGACTAGTAGTCGAGCCCTACGGATCAGAAGGTTGGGGGTTCGAGTCCCTCCGAGCGCGCTCGTCTGACTTCTCCCGCACGGCGGGCGTGCCACGATGACGCCATGACGCGATTTCGCAAGGGCGACCGGGTGCTCATCACCGAGGGCGCGTTCAAGGGGCAGTGGGCCGTGATCGTCGACAAGGACGTCATCGGCGACGAGCTCACGGTGGCGCTCGGTGAGGACGGCCGTGAGATCCGTACGCACGAGGCGCACGTGGAGCCGGCGGACTAGCGCCGCTCAGACCGACGATCGTCGGCGAGCGCTCGACGGCATACGCGACCATCCGGCTCTGCGCCCGGATGGTCGCGATCGCCCGAAAAAGTCCTCTCCACGCCGAAGGACACCCTCCCTCGCCCCGTATAGCGGGGCAGTCACACCAACTGGGAGGGAACACCATGACGTCCATCTACGCAGGACGGGGGCGACTGCGCACCGCGGCGGCCCTCGCGCTCGCGATCGGCCTGGGACCGGTCCCCGCCGCGTCGTTCGCCGGTCAGGGATTCGTGTCGCTGTCGGGTACCGACCTCGGCGGCACGGTCGTGTCGGAGACCGTGATCGTCCCGGCGGGAACGCGCTCGGTCGCGACCCGCGACCTCGAGGTTCGCGCCGACCGGATCGTCGTTCTCGGCGCGCTCGACGCCGTCCGCGGCGCGAGCATCACGCTGCGCGCGGCGGGCGAGATCGTCGTGGCCGGCCAGGTCGAGGCGGGCGACGGCGTCGACGGTGCGGCGGCGACCGCCATGCGGAAGGCAACGTCCGGCACGCACGGCGGCGACCTCGTGCTCGACGCGCGGACGCTCACGTTCGGCCCGGCAGCCGTGCTCGCGAGCGGCAGCGGCGGTGCGGGTGGCGCGGCGGCGGCCGCGGATGCGGTCGCGGCCAGGGTGAGCACTGCGGGCGCCCAGGGCGGCAAGGGCGGCGACGTCGTGCTCACCGGTACGACGGTGGCGGCGCTGCGGTACGTCGCGCTGGGCAACGGCGGCGCGGGTGGTGCGGCGAAGGCGTTCGCGCCGGCGGACCGGCCGGTGAAGTCGGTGAACGCGCGCGGGGGAGCGGGTGGCGACTCGGGCTCGCTCGTCGTCGGCGGAACAGCGGTGCGGGACGCGCTCCTCGCGCAGCGCCTGCAGCGCGCCGGTGTGCTGGCCGGTGGCGTGGGCGGGGCGGGCGGCTCGGCGGAGGCGAACGGTGACGCAGCGGCGGCCGCGAACCTCCTCCCCTGCACGCTGGCGCCGATCTGCGGCGCGACCGGGACGGGCGGCTACAAGTACACGCCCTGGGCGAGCAATGGCGCGAACGGCGTCACCGGCCCGACGACGGGTGACCCGAAGGATCACGCGCCTGGGAAGAACGGCGGGAACGCGGCCGCCGCCTACGCGACGGGCGGGACCGGCGGCTACGGCTACCTGCAGGGTGGCGAGGGCGGCGAGGCCAGCTCGACAGGTGGTCGCGGCGGCAACGGCGGCCACGGCGCGCACGGCTACTGGCCCGGCCACTACAACTTCCCGACCTGCACGTCGAACTGTCCGGCGATCGCCGGCGGCTACGGCGGCCGCGGCGGCAACGGCGGCTACGCCAGCGCGCACGGCGGCACCGGCGGCGGTTCGCTGGTGCTTGGTGGCAACGGCGGCGCCCGCAACGCCGACGGCGGTGACGGCGGCAACGGCGGGCACGGCGGCCACGGCGGCGCGTACGGCGTGTTCGACTGGAGCAACCAGGACCAGTTCTACGGCGAGCTGATCGGCTGCTTCCTCCCGCTTCCCGGCGAGCCCACGTGGCTCTGCGTGATGCAGGCGCCGTTCAGCCTGGAGTACGAGCCGGTCTGCGGCGACGGCGGCCGCGGCGGCGCCCGCGGGGCGCAGGGCGGCGCGAACTTCTCCGGGGGCAGCGGCGGCGCGGGCCTCAAGGCCGGGACGCCGGGCAGTGGCGTCGCCACCAGCGGGACACCCGGCCTCACCGGGTCGACCGGCGCGGCACGCAACTCGTGGCTGATCAACTTCATGGGAGAGACACCGAACACGAACTACTGCGCCGGCAACACCAACCCGTACTAGCGCGCAAGGCCGGACTGGGTGAGCCGCCGTCAGACCGAGGGCGGCTCACCCTTCCGCCCGTCCGGCAGGCCGGTGAGGCTCGACGCATCGGTTGAGCAGCCGGGGGCGCACGCGTGCCGGGATCCGTCGGTTCGACGACGGCACCTTCCCACCGCTGCTACCAGCGAGTAACTTGCTGGGTGCGTTGTCCGGATCATCACTACTAGTCCGATTCGGGGGAGACAGCCGTGCGTCCTCTGCTGCGTGTACGTCGTCGTCCCGTGCGGGCGACGGACGACGGGCATGAACGACCCCTACACAGTGAGGAACGTGCCCGCATGAAACGAATCACCCTCGCGCTGGCCGCGCTCGCGCTCAGCGTCGCCACCGTCCCCGCGCAGGCGCAGGCCGCGCCGGAGTACCGGCCGCTGAAGGCGCCTCGCCCCGCCTGGCTCACCGACGAGCTCCACGCCCAGGTCGTCGCCGCCGGCGCCCAGGGCGTACCCGTCCCTGCCGGCGCCGACATCCCGACGTCGGGCCTGGCGTTCACCGGCATCCGTCCTGGCGCCTGGATGCTCTCGCCCGCCGGCTGCACGATGAACTTCGTCTTCGGCACCCCGGGCAACTACACGATCGGCACCGCGGGTCACTGCACGTTGAGCCCCGGCGACCAGGTCATCCTCGTCGTCGTCGGACCGCTCAGCCCGACCCCGATCCTCGTGCACGTCGGCAACACGATCAGCACGACCGGCGACAACGGTCCCGGCAACGACTTCGCCCTCGTGAGCATCTTCCCGGCGCTGCAGTCGTGGGTGAGCCCCTCGATGGCGCACTGGGGCGGCCCGACCCGCGGGTACACGGGCGGCCCCGTGACGCCGCTCGTCCACTCCGGCCACGGCCTCGTCATCGGCACCGGCGGCACGCCGCGCGCCGCGCTCGGCCTCTACTACGACGTCCAGACCGGTCGCCAGACGGCGTACTGGGCGGGCGCGACGATGCTGGGCGACTCCGGTAGCGCCATCCAGACGGCCGCCGGCGAGGCGTACGCCAACATCACGCACATCGTCGTCAACACGGCGTTCCCCGGTGCCGACAGCGCGGGAACGAAGCTGTCCCGGATCCTGCAGCTGACCGGCGGCCGTCCGCTGGCGACCTGCGCGAGCCGGGTGCCGTGGCCGGCGACGGGCTGCCCGCCGGTGTAGCTCGAACAACGGAGGGAACGCGGCCGCTCGCCTCGCGCGCGGCCGCGTTCCGAACCGTGCACCGAGCCGGGTCTCGTCGAACCCTCCCGGCGCCGAGGTGTAGGAAGGGCTCATGGCGATCGCGACCTACAAGGACCTCTGCATCGACGCCGTGGACGCGGCGGCGATGGGACGGTTCTGGGCAGCGGCCTTGCGGCTCGACCTGCAGGTGGACGACGACGGCGACGCGAGGCTCACCGGGCCGACCCCGCGGCACACGGTGTGGCTCAACACGGTCCCCGAGCCGGTCACCGTCAAGCAGCGGATGCACCTCGACGTCCGCGCGGACAGCATCGACGACCTCGTCGCCCTCGGCGGTGTCGTCGTGGACGCGGAGTCGTTCGAGCACTGGACGGTGATGAAGGACGTCGAGGGCGGCGAGCTCTGCGTCTTCGCCACCCGCGCGGGGAAGCCCGCGGGGCTGATGGAGATCGTCGTGGACACCGCGGACGCGTCGCGTATCTGCGCCTGGTGGGCAGGCGTGCTCGGCGCGGAGGCCCACGACCACGAGGACGGCTACTCCTACGTCGAGCCGGTGCCGGGGGCGCCGTTCGAGTCGCTGGTGTTCGTGCCCGTGCCCGAGCCGAAGACCGTGAAGAACCGCATCCACATCGACGTCACCACTCCCGACGTCCAGCTGCTCCTGGACGCGGGCGCGACACTGCTGCGCGCGCGGGACGACGAGATCCGCTGGAACGTCCTCGCCGACCCCGACGGCAACGAGTTCTGCGCCTTCGCCCAGACGGACTAGACCGGAACGGGCTCGTGCTGGGCGAGGATCGCCTCGAGCATCGCCTGGTCAGGACCGACGAACGGGTCGGAGCCCGGCGTCGTCGCGAGCATGTCGAGCAGCCGCGGCATGGCGTTGCGCGCCGGCGGCAGGTGGGTGCTGAGCACGACGTCCGGGTTCATCGCGCGCAGGGGGGCGAGCGACTCTCCGAAGCGCGCCGCGTCCACGCCCGACACCCACGGGCTGTCGACGGTGACCCAGAGCCGCTGTCCGGCGGTGACGTCGTCCGCGGACAGCGAGGCGACGTCGTCGGTGAGAACGTCCGCAGCGGAGCCGAGCGGCGCGCCGAAGCAGTCGGACGTGAAGCACGTGCCGGTGCTCGCGTCGTACACGCCGGTGGTCGCGGGGCTGTCGTAGACCGGCGGGCGGAACGCCGCGAGCGTCCGGTCGCCGACGTCGAGGGACTGCCCAGGGTTGAGGAAGTACGCCCGCTCCGGCGACATCGGGAACTCCATGGACGCGATGCCGAAGCCGGTGAACGTCGTGACGAGCCGAGCCTGGGGCGCCGCCGTGAGGACCTCGCCGAGGCTGCCGGTGTGGTCGCGGTCGGGGTGCGTGAGGTAGACCCACTTCAGGTCGGCCGGGTCGACGACGGACCACAGCGCCTCGAGGAACGCCGCGCGGCCCGCGGGCACGCCGGTGTCGATGAGCACCGGCTCGGCGGCGTGCAGGACGTACGCGTTGATCGGCAGGAAGCCGAAGCCGGGGATCACCACCATGTCGGAGAGCGCGGTGACGTCGGGAGCGGGACGGTGGACGTGCATGGCGTTCTCCGATCAGGCCGTGGCGGGTGAGAAGAGCTCGAGCTGGATGTTGTCGGGGTCGCGGAAGACGAGGACCGAGCCGTACGGCGCGTCCGTGATGGGCGACTGCGTGAGCGGCTTGGCGGCGGTGTCGGCGCGGACGACGCCCTGCGCCTCGAGATGCTCCTGCCAGGTGACGAGGTCGTCGCGGGACGGCACGACGAACCCGACGTGGTCGAGCCCCGCCTTCGTCTCGGTGAACAGCGCGCCGTCGTTGGTGTCGTGACGGTGCAGGACGAGGCCGAGGCTGCGCGTCTCGTCGGTGAGCAGCTTGCCGACGCCGCCGTCGTGCGGGACGTCCATGACGTAGCGGATGCCGAAGACGGCTTCGTACCAGGGGATGCTCGCGTCGAGGTCGGTGACGGTGAGCGCGACGTGGTGCAGCTGTGCAGGGGTCATGGCTTGGCCTTCCTCGAACGGGGCTTCCTCGGCTTGGGCAACGTCTCGGCCACCCACGGGGCGAGCAGGTCGACGGCGTCGTCGAGCAGTCGCACCCAGCGGGTGCCGCCGGGCTCGTTGGAGAGCTGCTGGTTGAGCAGGCCGCTGGCGACGGCCGTGATGAGGTCCTTGTGCTCCTGCGTCACCGGCGCGATCGCGTCGAGCACGGCGAACGACTCGTCGTACGCCCGCTGCGCGACGGCGTACGACGTCTCCGACGGCTCGAAGCCGGGGATCGTCCGGAGGCTCAGGAGCTGGAAGCGGACCGGGTCGGCGAGGCTGAACCGCACCCAGCGCTCCACGCCGCCGTGGATCGCGTCGCGGATGCTCGCCGCCGGCGGCTGGGGGTCGAACTCGATGAACGCGCGCCACCCGTCGGCGTACATGGCGTCGTACAGCGCGTTCTTGGAGTCGAAGTAGGAGTACAGCGACGGCGTCGCCATCCCGAGCCTGCGGGCGAGGTCGCGCAGCGTGAGCCCGGCGAGCCCGTGCTCCCTCGCCAGCTCCCACGCGGCCGCCACGATGGACGCGGTCGCGGCAGCGCGGCGGTCAGCGCGCCAATCGGTGTTCTCGTTACCTAACACCGTTCGGACTATGTACGTATCGTTCGGACCTGTCAACCCCCGTTGACACACGACGGCGGGTCCGTAGCCTGGGGCCCCCTCGACCCCTACGGAGGCTCCGATGCGCCGTTCCCTGCTTGCCTTGACGACCACCGCCCTCGCGCTGGGTGGCGTCACTGCCGCGCCGCCCGCGCTCGCGACCGGCTCCTGCGGCAACTCTCCGTCCATCACCGCGGTCGCCCAGGGCAGTGTCGGCCCCGAGGCGCTCGACGACTGGTACCACTACGAGAGCCTGGTCGGCGTCCACGCGGTGACCGTCGTGGCAGCGCCGGTGCCGGTCGTGCTCGCGGTCTACGACGGGTCGTGCCGGCTGCTGTGCGAGACCCAGCCGACCACCGGGCAGCTCACGCCGGGGGTCTGCGTCATCACGACGCCGACGCTGGTGCTCAACATCCAGGTCGCGCACTACGCCAGCCCGTTCGACGCGGCGTACGTCCTCGCCGTGGCCTAGCAGGGCTGCGATACGCCGAGCGCGTCGGCCCAACCTTGCAGCCCGCCCGCCGGTCACACGCGTCGTGATCTTCGAAGAACGGGCGGGCGCCGAGGTCTAGGTTGCGAGCATGCGCGTCCTGGTGCTCGGTGCGGGGTTCGGCGGGCTGGAGCTGACGGCCCGGCTGGCGGAGGCGTTCGGCGACGAGACGGACGTCGTGCTCGTCGACCGGAGCGACGCCTTCGTGTTCGGGTTCGCGAAGATCGACGTGCTGTTCGGGCGCAAGGAGGCGGCGGCCGTCCGCCATCCGTACGCCTCCCTCGTCCAGCCCGGCGTGCGGTTCGTCCGCGCGTCGATCACGGGCATCGACCCGGTGGCGCGACGCGTCGAGACCGACGCGGGGACGTTCGACGGCGACGTCCTCGTCGTGGCGCTCGGCGCCGACCTGGACACCTCCGCGACGCCCGGGCTGGTCGAGGGCGGCCACGAGTTCTACAGCGTCGAGGGCGCCGTCGCCGCGCGGGACGCCGTCGCCGGATTCGAGGGAGGGCGGGTCGTCGTCGCGGTGTGCGGCGTGCCGTTCAAGTGCCCGCCGGCGCCGAGCGAGACGGCGCTGCTGATGCACGACACGCTCGTCGCCCGCGGTCTGCGCGAACGCTCCACGGTCACGCTCGTCACGCCGCTGCCTTCGCCGATCCCGCCGGCGCCCACCGCGTCGGAGGCGGTGCGGACGGCGTTCGCGGAGCGGGACATCGAGTTCCTGCCCGGACGCCTCGTCACGAGCCTCGACCCCGCACGCCGCGTGGCGCTCGTCGCCGACGGGACGGAGCTGCCGTACGACCTGTTCCTCGGCGTTCCCGTGCACACCGCGCCCGCGGTCGTGGTCGCCGCCGGCATGACCGTCGACGGCTGGATCCCGGTCGACCCGGCGACGCTGGAGACGGCGTTCCCCGGCGTCTACGCCGTGGGCGACGTGACGAGCGTCGGCACGCCGAAGGCGGGCGCGTTCGCGGAGGGGCAGGCGGCGACGGTCGCCGAGCGCATCGTCGCGACGGCGCGGTCGGAGGCGGACCTGCCGACGTACGGCGGCCGCGGCGTCTGCTACCTGGAGTTCGGCGAGAGCCGCGTGGGCGAGGTGGACGTGACGTTCCTCCCCGGGCAGGCGCCGTACGGCGTCTGGCGCGAGCCGAGCGCGGAGCAGGCGGCCGACAAGGTGCGCTGGGCGTCGTCCCGCGCGGAGAGGTGGTTCGGTGGGTGAGCTGGTCTACGCGTCGCTCGTCTCGCTCGACGGCTACGTCGCGGACGCCGACGGCGGGTTCGGCTGGGCCGAGCCGGACGCCGACGTGCACACCGCCGTCAACGACCTCCTGCGCACCACGAAGACGTACCTCTACGGCCGCCGCATGTACGACGTCCTCGTCGCGTGGGAGACGATGGACACCGACGGCGCGCCGCAGCACTACGGCGACTATCAGGCACTGTGGCGCGCGGCGGACAAGGTCGTCTACTCGCGGACGCTGGCCGGCGTCGCGAGCGAGCGCACGCGCATCGAGCGCGACTTCGACCCCGCCGCGGTCGACGCGACGAAGCAGCACGGCGACGTCGCGATCGGCGGTCCGACACTGGCGGCTCGAGCGTTCGAGGCGGGGCTCGTCGACGCCGTGCACCTGTTCGTCTACCCGGTAGTGGTCGGCGGGGGACTGCGCGCGCTGCCGGACGGCGTACGCCTCGACCTCGACCTGCGCGGCGAACGCCGCTACGACCACGGCGTCGTCCACCTGCACTACTCAGCCGGGCGGCCGCACCAGCGGTGACGACAGGCGCTTGAGCTGCAGGACGGGGCGTTGCAGCGTCGGGTCGAGCGACGAGTAGAGGCTCACCCAGAACGCCCACGCCCCGCCCTCGCGCGCCGGGTCCACGTCGCGCAGCCACTCGGTCAGCCGCTCCGTGATCGCGGGGATGGTGGCGGCGTCGTACGGCGCCAGCGTCGACTGCGCGACGGGCAGCAGCGCCTCGACGGGCGGGTCACCGGGGACCAGCGTGTAGCCGTACCGCACGCCGACGCCGATGGTCCGCTTCGTCGCGTCGCCGTCGAACACCGCGTCGAACATCGCCTGCAACGGCGCGTCCGGCCAGGCTCCGATCGGGATGGCGCCGGTGACGTCGATGAACGGCACCACGGGCTTCGGGTAGCCGACCTCCGGCGTGCGGTAGACGAAGTCCGTCGTCGTGTCCGGCCACGTCTCGCCGAGCAGCGTCGCGTTGCGCGTCACCCAGGTGGCCGACGAGGCGTTCTGGTACGACGCCACGTGCACGCGCGGGAACGTGAAGCGGAACGTCAGCAGCGTGAACGCCGTCACGGTCGCCGGCGGGAACGCGTAGCAGTGGCACGTCTCCTGGTCGGCGCAGTCGCACGCCTCCCGCGGGACGAGCTCGAGCGGGTACTCGTCGCCGGAGGGCGTGACGCAGACGACGTCCGGCCAGCCGACGCCGCCGGAGCCGGAGAGCGTCGTGCGGGTGAGCCGCAGCGTCGTGTACCAGTCGTCGGTGGCGCGCAGGCCGAGCGCGTACTGGTACACGTCGAGCGCGGGACCGCCAGCGACGGCCGCGTCGCCGGCGGGGGAGACCAGTGCCGGCGGCGGGGTCCAGTGCTTGGCCCATGCGGTCGCGACGTCGGTGACCAGCGTCTCGTACGTCGCCAGTGCCGCGGCGAGCACGGCCCGCTGCGCCTCGCTCGCGCGCTCCCAGTCGACGACGCCGGCGAGCAGGCCGAGCAGCGGCGTCGAGACGGCCGTGTACTGCGCGAGCGTCGCGAACAGGTCGTCGTCGGTCAGCGCGTTGGCGACGGCGGAGCCCGCCTGGTTGAACGTCACGCGGAACTCCACGGAGTCCTGCTCCGCCGACTGGTGCTGGAGCGCGAACTCGTACCGCCAGTGCAGCGCGTCGTCGAGCACCGCGGGCTCGGTGGGCACGACCGCGTCGTGGCCGACGAGCAGCGGCATCGGCGGGTACGCGCGCAGCGGCAGCGGCACCCGCGGCGAGCCGAGGTCGAGGTGCAGCTGTGACGGCGAGCCGTTCGCGACCGGGGACACGAACGTCAGCCAGTCGGAGCGCTCGTACCCCTCGACCTCGGGGGCGATCCCGAACTCCAGCTCGACGACGCTGAAGTCGAGCGTGAGGTCGAGCCCGGCGTGCGCGCGTACGTCGGGCACGTTGACGAGGAAGCTCACCTGCGAGGCGCCGTTCGTCAGTGCGACCTTGCCGTTGGAGACGGTGGCGCTGCGCACGTCGGACTCGCCGAACGTCACGACGGGGTTGCCCGACAGCCGCGCGTACGTCGTCTGCCACGGCGACGTCACGTCGGTGTCGTACTGGATCACGGCAGACGTGTCGTTGCCGCGGGTCAGCGAGACGAGGAGCTGCTGGCGCAGCGTCTCGACCGCGGCCGCGCGCTTGTCCGTGGGTGCCGTGAAACCGTCGAGGACGTCGTCCAGGCCCTGCGCCACAGCGCCCGCGAGGGTCTTCTTCGCCTCGACGATCGCGTCGAGCGCGGGGCGGTTGAGGGCGTACGCGCCGCGGGTGTACGCCGCCGACAGCACCAGCTCGACGTCGGCGAGGAAGCCGCGCGCCCAGACGTCGAGGTCGATGCCCTGGTAGTTGCGCTTCTCGCCGCCCGTGAGCGTGCCGGTCGCGAGGTCGAGCGTCTTCGTGAACACCTCGGTCCGCGCGATGAGCGTCGTCGAGAGCGGGCGGATCGCGAACGTCCTCGGCTGCTTGGTGCCCTCGATCGTGAGCGGCGGCGCCATCGCGACCTTCGCGATGCCGGCCGCGCCGAAGACCACGGCCCACACGTCGGTGTCCGCGTCGAGCACCTGGCCGGTCGCGACGCGCAGCACGGGCACGGCGTTCTCGACGGCGGCGGCGAACGACGTGAGCGAGCGTTCGCCCCGGTCGCCCGCGGGACGTGCCGCGGGCACGGCTGTGCGGTCGCGCGTCGCGGTCGCGGCGAGCGCCGGGTCGACGAGGTCTGTGTCGCGCGCCAGCTCGAGCGTGACCCGCAGCGGGAAGACGGTCGAGGGGAACGTCCACCCGGTGTCGCCGACCCGCGCGTCGAGGCTCGCGGTGGCGGGAGGTACGAGCACCGCCGCGCCGCCGCGCAGGAACGCCCGGTCGGCGTTCGCCGTGACGAGGGTCTCGATGCTCGTGGACACGCCGCGGCGGCGGAAGCGCTCGACGACCGCGGTCAGGGTGTCGTGCGCCGCGACGGTCTCGGCCGGCGCCGGCGACTCGGCCGTGGAGGGCCACGCGTGCAGCGTCTCGCCGGCCACGAGCAGGTCCGGCGTGCCGGCGTTGGCGGCGAGGAGCGCGACGGGGGAGACGCCGTACGGCGCTGCCGCGGCGCCAGGGTCGGCCGTGGCCGTCAGCACGCCGCGCGGGCAGACGAGCAGAGCGCCGGCGGCGAGGACGTCGGTGCGCGCCGCGACCGCGTCGGCGAGCGCGTCGAGCGAGACGGCGGGGGAGAAGAGCGCGGCGACCTCGGCGAACGACGACGGCGCGGACGTCGTCACGTCGCGCGCGTCGACGGTGATCGTGACGCCGGCGGCGACGGTGCCGGGCATGGCGGCGTTGACGGTGACGAGCGACCGCGCGGACGCGCCGTCGAAGTGCTTCGCGACCTCGGCGAGCGCGTCACCCGCCCGGACGACGTACGGCACCACGACGTCGCGGAGGTCGGCGGGCCACGCCCACGTGCCGGGAACGACCGGCGGTGAGGTCGTCGACACCGCGACGGAGCCGTTGTGCCGCAGCAGCGCGCCGGGCGTCGTGCCGTGGGCCGAGGCGAACTCGCCGAGCGTCACGCCATCGGGGACGTCGGTCGCGCGCGTCGTGAGGAACAGCGGCGTGCCCGGGGGGAAGAGGTTCGCGGTCGCGGTGTTGAGCGGCGCGAGCTGCGCGGGCGTGAGCTCCGCCTCGTTCTTCTCCAGGGTGTCGCCGTTGGCGACGACGTAGCCGTCGACCACCAGCGCAGCGTCGGGGCGGAACATGCCTGGCTTCTCGGCGTTGAGCGCGACGACCTGCGCGGCGTCGTACGTCGTGCCGAACGCCTGCGCGACCAGCTCCAGCGTCGTGTCGCTGCCGACCTTGACCGGCACGCCGTTGACCTCGAAGACGAACTCCGGGGTGAGGAGGCCATGGCGGGTCTCGTTCGCCGCGACGAGGGTCGCGAGCGTGCACCGCGCCCGTTCGGCGAGGTCGCGCGCGGACGGTTCGCCCTCCCCGACGACGAGGTCGCGCGGCGGCCTGACGACCTCGGTGCCGGGCATGAGCGGGAGGACGACGTTGTCCTCGTCGGTCAGCACGGTCACGGGGTCGGGACGCGGCGAGACGGTGTCGCAGAGGCCGGCGACGGTGTCGCCGTTGCGGAACGCCGCGCTGACGGGGACGGCGAGCGACGTCGCGTCGAGCAGCTGGCGGAGGACCGCGGAGGCGTTGGCCACGGCGAGGGTGTCGGAGTCGACGCCGTACGCCGCCACGACGTCGTCGAGCGTGCCGCCGGTCGCGCGCGCGTCGCCGATCGTCGCGACCGACCCGAGCAGCGCGTGGGCGGCAATGACGTAGCGGCGCAGCACTCCGGCGTCGACGGGCAGCGGCGCAGGCTCCGCACCGGGGGCCTGCTGCAGCGACGTGAGCACCGAGACGTGCAGGCCGTCGCGCATGACCTGGTAGTACGCCGCCGCGAACCGCTGCCGGTCGCGCGCCGCCGCCGCGGCCGCGGCGCTCCCCGGGCCGGAGGCACCAGGCTGGTACGCCACCGTCTGCAGCTCCACGGCGACCCGCACCTCGGCCGCGCCGCCGCTCGGCGCGACGGTGTAGCTCGCCGTCGTGGACGGCCACGAGCCTGGGCCGAGGAGCGGGTCGGTGTAGCGCACGGGGATCGGCTCGGTCGCGGGCGTGCCGGAGACGTTGCCGAACACGTCCTGGAACCTAACCGACACCTCGGTCGCGGCCGCGGGTGCGATCCCTGCGTACGGGTCGGCCAGCGGTGACGGCGCGGTCGGCAGCTCCGGCAGGTGCAGCCGCGCGAAGCGGCTCGCGTCGAGGACGCGCGAGAGCCGCCAGACCGCCTCGTCCTCCTCGGCGTGCACGACGAGGCCGAGGTCGTCGTGGCTGTTCGGCGGCTGCGGCGCGACCGGCCTGCCCTCCTCGCTGCCGTCGAACGCCTCCGTCGGCGTGAGGCGGAACCCGAGCAGCCCGTAGAGCCTGCGCAGCAGGCCCTGGGGCGTGTCGTCGGCGCCGGGGTTGGCGTACGCCGCGGCGAAGCCGACCTGCCCGGGGTCGACGGACGCGACCGGCTTCAGCTCGGCGGGCTCGGCGCGCGCGGTCAGCGCCACCGACGCGGGGTCGATGCCGGAGCCGACGACGGCGACGTCGTTGAACGCGTACAGGTGCCGGTCGGGTGAGCCCGTCGACTGCGAGCCGAGCTGGACGAGCAGCGAGAGCGTCGCGAGGCCGTCCTGGTCGAAGATCGACTCGGGAACGCCGGCGCCCGTGCCCTGGACGCGCATCCAGTACCCGCCGCCGCCGACGACGCTGCACTGCCAGAGCAGCGTGAGGAACCGGGGCGCGTCGGCGACCGACGCGAAGTGCCTGCCCCACGTCGGGTCGGCGGTCGTGGTCAGCGCGCTGCGCGTCTCCGTCGAGAGGTTGGTCTGGACGAGGAACGTCCCCTCCGGCACGAGCGGGACCGACGACAGGCCCGGCGCCATGCCGGGCGTCGGGGGCAGTTGCCACAGCAGCCGCAGGTGCGCCGTCTCTCCCTCGGGCGGCGGGGGGAACGCCGCGACCGCGTCGCGCTCGGGGACCGCGCGCAGGTACTCCAGCAGCAGCGCGAGCCGCTGCCGGTCGGCGGTGTCCGCGCCGAGGACCTCGACGGTGCCTTGCAGGCCGGGGATGCGGCGCACGCCGAACGCCACGAGCGTGCCCCAGGCGTACGACCCGACCTCCGTCGGCGTCGCGGCGGGACCGCTCTGCGGCGTCGTCTGCTCCAGCAGGAACCGCGACGCGCTGACCCCGCCGGACGCCCGCGCGCGCAGGTCGGCGGGCAGCGGCCAGAGGCTCGGCGCGACGCCGGCCGCGGGCGGCACAGGCAGGAGGGGCACGTCGGTCGTCTGCCATGGGATGACGTGCGGGACGCCGTAGCGGACGCCGACGTCGTGCGACAGCGCGAGCGGTGCGAGCGGCTCGAGGACGACCGGTGCGAGGCCGGTCGCGGGGTAGTTGGCGAGGTCGGCCTCGGTGATCCTGACGACGGCGTTCTCCGTCGCGCCGGCGACGGTGAGCAGCGACTCGCGGACCTCCGCGGCCGCGAACGTCAGCCAGTCCGCGGGCCGCGCCTTGCCGACGGTGATCGTGACGACGGCGGGCGCGGGGTCGTCGCCCGGCGGGGGCTCCGGAGCCGGCGCCGGGCCCGTGACCTGCTGGCCGACGAGGTCGTACGCCCCGGTCATCGCGCCGTTCGCGTGGTACTTGCCGTCCTCGCCGAGCTCGGGCGCGGGCAGCCGGAGGCCGTTGAGCATGAACCGCGCGACCTGCCCGCTCACGGTCGCCATCGGCCGGCCGCCGTGCAGCGCCGTCATGAGTCCGGCGAGGGGCATCGACGGGACGTCCGGCACGGTCAGCGGCTTGTCGCCAGCAGCCAGCACGCCGGTGTCGCCTGCCATCCGGCCCGCGAGGTCCTCGAGCCCGAGGCCGTACGCCTGCGCGAGCGTCAGCAGCGTCTGCTTCTCGGCAGTCGTGCCCACGGCGCCGGGCACGTCGACCGTGACGAGCGGCACGAGCACGTCGGCCGGCGCGACGTACGTGGCGAACGCCGTCGCGTCGGTCAGCAGCCGCGCGCGCAGCGTGGCCAGGGTGTCGTTGGGCAGCACCACAGCCACCGCGTCGGCGGGCAGCGCGACGTCGGTGCCGGGCGTCGGGTTGGCCTCGCGCACCTTCGCGAGCCAGGCGGCGTACGGCGTCCTGTCGACGACGTTCTGCGACAGCGCGAGGTACGCCGCGACATCGGCCACGGTGTCGCCGGGCAGCCGGGTCCACGTCGTCGTCGTGGTCTGCTGGTAGCCGGTCGGGACGACGAGGCTCGCGGGGAGCGTCTCCTCGGTGTTGAGCCGGCCGATGGCGGCGGCGTACCAGTCGGCGAGCGGCACGTCCTCGGGCAGCGCCATGCCGAGGCGGACGTAGAACACCGCTGCGGTGTCGTCGACGGACAGCCCCGCGTGGCGGAAGCCGGGCAGCGGCATCGTCGCGCCCGCGCGCAGCAGCGGCGTCGTCGCGTCGAGTGTCGCGAGCCATGCAGGCAGGCCGGTGCCGTACGCCTGCGCGATCGACGCGAGCGTGTCGGTCGCCCCGACCTGCACCGGCAGCGTGCCGAGGTGCACGGGCTTGCCGGCCTCGACCGGCCAGTCGGGGTTGGCGATGGCGACGGCTCCGGGGTCGACGCCGTACGCCTGCGCGATGCCCCCCAGCGAGTCGGCCGGCACGACGTCGTGCGGGAACGCCGTGAGCAGGTCGGCGGCCGCCTGCGCCGCCGCGCGCGCGACCAGCCGCGCGTAGTCGCGCAGCACGAACGTCGCCATCGACTCCGACGGGTCGGCCGCCGCCGCGAGCCGCGCCTCGACCGAAGGGCGTCCCTCCGGCGGGCGCGGGTCGAGCTTCGCGAAGTACGCGAGGGCCTCGGCTTCGTACGTCGCGTCGATCGGCTGGTACGTACCGAAGTCGCGCTCGCGCTGCGCCGGGTCCGGCAGGTCGGGCGAGGTCCACGACAGCGGCGGGAGCATCGGGAACGGCGTGCCGGAGACCTCGTCCCCCATCGGCCCGGAGGGCGTACCGCTGACGACGACGTGGAGGTTGTGCGCGAGGAAGCCCTCGACGTTGTCCCACGTGAAGCCGGTCGTGGCGGCCTCGTCGAGCGCGAGCTGCGCGACGAGCTCGGTGAGGTCGGCGAGGGTGACGGTCGCCGTCGGGTCGGTGACGCCGAGCGCGTTGAGGGACCAGCGCAGCAGCGCCTCGGTGAGCTGGTTGAACGACGTGTCCGCGGCGGTCTCGGCGAGCGCGTTGCGCGACACGTCGGGCCGGTACGTCGCCGCGATCGTGGCGGCGTCGGCGGGGATCGCGTTGTCGGTGACGAGCATGACGACGAGGCGGTACGCCGGGTCGGCGTTGGCGGGGACGGTGCCGTCGCCGGTCCAGTTCACCGGCACGTCCGCGACGGTGTACGCGGGCACGAGCGAGAGGTACGCCGTGCGCGGCAGGCCGTCGGGGAAGACCTTCGCGTCCTTGTCGAAGCGCAGCCGGTACGACTCCGGCAGCTCCCCGCGCGCGGCCGCCGTGGCGAGCCTGCGGCGCAACGTCATCCCCGGTACCTCCTGCCACGGGGCCGGGCTGTCCGACCCGATCACGAACGACGTCCGCAGGGTCAGTGAGAACGAGAACGACACACGGAAGAACACGATCTTGATGCTGGCGCTGGCGCGGACCGAGAGGTCGAGCTCGACCAGCGTCGCCTTGTGTGCCGTCAGCTCCAACGTAGCCATCGCGGAGATCTCGATGCTGACGTCGACGCTGATGACCTTGAAGTCGACGGAGCCGTAGATCTTGCCGACGATGCCCGCGGTGCCGCGGCACCAGTAGTACATCTCGGTGCCGGCGTTGCCGTCGTCGGGGTGGAACCACGCGAGCGCGCCCTCGAAGACGACGACGAGGTTGACGTAGAGGCCGGCCTTGAGCGGGCCCTTCTCGAACGTCCGCCCGACGCCGACCGACAGGCCGACCCCGAGTTCGATGACCGGGCTGAACGTGCCGTTGGTGACGCGCGGCACGCGGCTGGACGTGGCGCCGTTGAGGACACCGAAGTATATGCCGCCGCGACCGTTGAAGATGCCGGCCTCGAGGGCGAACGACACGCTCCAGTCTCGGTTGTGCGGGAAGCCGAGGTCGACCCGGAAGTTGCCGTTCGTGTAGATGTCCACCGTGACGATGCCGAGCGTGACCGACACCGCGCCGAACTGCAGCTGCCGGAACGCGTCGGGGATCTGCAGCCGCGCGTGGAAGACCCCGATGTCGTCGGTGACCTTCTTGTAGAGCAGCTCGATGCTCAGCCCCGCGAGCGACGACGCGCTGGGGCCGCTCAGCGCGACGAGGATGCCGTACAGGTCGGGGTCGTGGAACACGAGCTTCAGCGAGACCGTGTCCATGAACTTGGCGTCGATGCCGAACAGCCACTGGCTCGACGGGTCGAACTCCATCGTCGCCGGGTCGATCGGCGGCTTCCCCTTGCCGGGGTCCACCGGGCGCATCGCGGCGACGAGCGCGTCGACGACGGCCGTGATGTCCTTGTACTCCGTGAGCTTCGTCGGCCGGACGTGCTGCCCCAGGCCGAGGTAGCGCAGGTCGAGCAGGCGCTGGCCGAGGCCGGGCACCGCCGGCGGCGACTGGTTGACGGCGTCCCAGACGACCGGCTTGGCCTGGGTGTCGCCGAGCATCTTGGCGACGAGGACGAACTCCACCTTCGGCGTCGCCGTGCTCCGGTCGTACTTCAGGCCGACCGTGTCGATCGTCACGAAGCCGAGGTTGAGCTTGACGTCGTACGTCACCGCGACGGTCTGCAGCGTCGGGTCCACGACGAGCGCGAGGCCGCTGAGGTCGATGCTGTTGAGGAAGTCCCACGGCGGGTCGAGGCGGAAGTTCGCGTTCGGGTTGGCGAGGCCGACGAGGTACGTCACGACGTCGCCGAGCGTGCCGGTCAGCCGGATGGTCACGGCCTGGTGCCGCGGCACGCTGCCCGCCGCGGGGATCCACGACGTCGCGGCCTTGAGGGACACGTCGCGGTACGTCACCGCGAACGTGTAGTCCTTGCCGGCGTCGGTCACCGACACCGACGCGGCGACGACGAACCTCCCGACCGTGAACGACCCTTCGAGGCTGCCGGTCAGGACGGTGGTGGGCTCGACGAGCGACGTCTCGCGGAGCGCGACCGCGAGCGGTTCCGTGGCCGGCGTCCGCACCGCGCGCTGGATCTTCGCGGTGAGCGTGAGCTTCATCGGGATGCCGAGGAGGTTCTCGTCCATCGCCAGCTCTAGCGTCCCGGCCGCGGAGTACGGGTTGCCGGGGGCGGTGCTGTAGCGCAGGTCGAGGTCGGCGAGCACGACCGTGATCCGCTCGACCCACTCCGGCGGGTCGGTGTCCATGAGGGCGTACACGAATCTCGGCAGGTCGATGCGCCCGCGCAGGACCGCGCCGAGCTCCCACGCGCCGGTGCCTGGGTACGCCGCCTGCGCGAGCAGCTCCACCGGCGGCGCGCCGGGGACGCCGATGCTCGCCAGGCCGACGAACGTCCCCGTGACCGAGCTCTGCGACACGAAGACGTTGAGGTCCAGCGTCTCGAACGCGAACCGCACACGCCCCGCGGTGAACGACAGGTCGGTGCTGAGGGAGAGACCCGCCTCGAACTCCTTGCGCGGCAGGGCGGCGTAGATGCTCATCGACCTGACCGTCAGCCCGAGCTCGGGTACTTCCTTGCCGGGGAAGAACGTCTTCAGTGCCTCGGTGACGGAGAACGGCTCCTCGGTGTACGCCGAGAACGCGAGGCCTGGCAGCGAGAGCGAGACCGTGAAGAGGATGTCGCCGGCGTCGGCGTCCGGCACCACGAGACCGCGCTCGACCCGCGTGGCGTACGACGGCATGGCGCCGAGAGAGGGGCCCTTCTTCGCGCCGAGGCGCATCGTGCCGAAGACGCTGCCCGTGACGATCGTCCGGGCCGGGTCCGGCAGGAACAGCCAGCGGGTGCCGACCTCCTCGATCGTGAGGTACGGCACCGGCGGGTCCCAGGGTGTGGCCGACTTCACGCCGATCGACGTGTACGTGATCGACGGCCCGCCGCGCGCGGGCGGGAGCACGCCGAAGCCGACGTCGGACAGGCCGAACGCGTTGATCGCGGCGATCCCCGGCGGCAGCGCGAAGTCGTCGGCGTTGTCCACGCCGGCGATCGCGAGCAGCGCCGCGATGCCGCCCTCGAGGGTGAGCACCTTCTCGAACTCCGCCTGCAACGCCCACTGGAAGTCGCCGGCGAGCAGCTGCCCGCTGATGGTGACGATGCGCGGCGGCTTCGTCGGCAGCGCGACGTCCGCGAACAGCAGCGCCGCCGACGTCGGCGCGCCCTGCGCGGGCAGCGGGAACGGGTCGGGGAACGTCGTCGTCAGCACGATGCCGACCGCCGGCACGTCGAGCCGTCCGAGCGGGATCGTCAGCCCGGGCGCGACGCCCCGCAGCTGCAGCACCCGCGCGGCGGTGCGCAGGTCGACCGTGCCGTCGACGTAGAGCGCGTCGCCGAGGTAGCCGGCGTAGCCCGCGAGCAGGTCGCTGCCCGGCGCGTCCTTGCTGCCGCGCAGCGGCAGCGTGCCCGACAGCCGCGGCAGCGTGCCGGCCGGCTCGTTCGTCGCGACCAGCGCCGGCTCCACCAGCACCAGCGGCGCGACGACGCTCGCGCCGAGGACCAGGCCGTTGCCGCCGGCAGCCGGCCGTCGGCTCTGGGGCAGCGTGCCGAACGCCCCGCCGAACGTCCACGGTGTCGCGCCGGGGAGCAGCGTGAGGTCGAGGACGAGCGCCGCGCGCTCCGTTCCCGCGACCGGGGTGCCGGTGAGCCGCAGCGTCCACGTGCTGCCGGGAAGGAACGTCGCCGTCCCCGTCAGCCAGGCGCTGGTGTCGTCGCTGCCGGTGGCGCCGCCGGCGACCTCGAGCCGCGTCGTACCGAGGGAGGCGAGCAGGTCGCCGAGGCCTGCCGGGTCGTCGCCGGCCAGCGCGCCCGCGGCGGCCGCCCGCTGGAACGCCTCGAGGATGCTCTGGACCGACACGGCGTGCCCCTACGGTTCCTGCGCGTAGCGGACAGGGTCCTCCGCGGCCGGGTGGCCGAGGGTGCCGCGCGGACGGAACTCGACCATCTCCTCGTCGCGCAGGACGCCGGGCGCCGCGAGCTTGCAGACGACGTCGCCGTAGATGAACGCGCCGTGGTCGTTGGAGGACTTCTTGCCGACCGTGTCGTTCTCGGCGAACGTGCGGATCCGCTGGACGGTGGAGTACGCGGCCCGCCTCGCCTTCCACCCCTTCCAGTCCTGGTCGTCGAACATCCACGAGACGTACTTGTGCTCCTCGCTGAGCGCGGTGCTCCGGTAGAACCGGTCCATCACCTCCTCCATCGGGTGGTGATGGCTGTTGTACGGCCCCGCGCTCGCCCCCGCCCGCGTCGCGTCGAGGGTGTCGGCGAAGTCCTCGAGCACGTCGTAGTCGAAGTCGTCGACACGGCCGCCCTTGCTGTAGCTGAGGTAGTTCTCGACGGCGGTCCGCAGGGCGCCGTGGTGCGGGATCGACACGGCCACCACGGGTCGCAGCAGCGTCGCGATGTTCGTCATCTTGTTGACGTACCGCATCGTCTCGACGGTCGCGTCGCCGGGCAGCACGGCGCGGTACGACCCGTTGTCGACGGCGATCACCGCGGACGACACGTTCTTGATGTCCACACCGCCGACGGTGAGCCCGCTGACGACCAGCCGCAGGTACGTGTCGCCGAGCTTCGACTGGTACCCCACCTTGCCCGCGTCGCCGTCGTCCGGGTAGTCGCTCCCACCCTTCGCCGGCCAGTAGATGTCCTTCTCGTCGTAGCCGACGGCCTTGGCGAACGTCGACACCGCGCCCTTGCTCGGGCCGCCCCACTGCACGCCGCCGAGGACCATCCGGTCGACGGTCGTGCCGGAGGGGAGCATGCCGCCGAGGAGGCCGAGGTAGCGGACGTGGTCGGCGTCCTGGTGCGAGATGACGACGCAGGCGAGCTTCTTCGCGGCCTGGGCGGTGACCTTCGTGACGATGTAGTTGAGGGAGTCGTCGGTCGGCGTCCCCGAGCTGCCGCCGCAGTCCACGAGCGCGAGGTGGTCGGCGGCCGGCTTCTCGACGCCGTCGTTGTAGACCTCGATCAGCGTCATCATGCCCTGGCCGCAGTAGAGCATCTTGACCAGCGTGAGGCTCGGCACGGTCAGCCTCCCGTTCCGCGGAGTGCCGCGCGGCGGCGCGTAACCTCGGCGCGTGTCGGTGGTGGGGGCGGGCGCTTGGGGTCGGCGTCGGAGGCGTACGCCATGTACCAGCCGACCTTGGACGAGCCGCTCTGGTCGGGGTTGCCGAAGAGGATGACGTCGTTGTGGCCGGGCGGGAACGCGAGCCCGAGCAGCCGCAGCGCGAAGTCGCGCATCCGCACGGTGTACGAGCGCTCGACGCCCGGCGTGTCGTCGACGAGGAACTCGATGCCCTTGAAGCCCATCTTCACGACGCCCTGCAGCGGCAGGCTGACACCGAGGACGTCCTTCGCTCCGGGCAGCTTGACGCCCATCGCGACCGACGGGTCGCCGCCGTCCTTGCCGGGGCTCCACGCGACGAGCACCTGGACCGCGAGCGCCTTGCTGCCGGCCAGGGCGCCCAGCGTGCCGAGGTCGATCGTGTAGTCGAGGCCGTACCAGGGCTGTGACAGCGCCGACTGCTCGAGGGGGGCGGTGACGCCGACGTACCCGAGGTCCGCGGGCGTCTGCGGCGGCGCCGCGGGCGAGAGCACCGGGTCGGCCGTCGCGACCAGCCCGCTGAGGCGGATCGGGAACCGCGCGACGAGCGAGCCAGGCCGCGCGACGCTGTTGGCCTGGTCGAACGACAGGTTGCCGTCCTTGAGCGTGAACACCGTCGTGTTCGCGGGGTCGCCGAGCGCGAACGTCATGCCGATCGCGAGGTTGCCGAACCGCAGGTACGAGTCGTGGCCCCCGGCGAGCGGCGGGCCCCAGCAGAACGGGTCGAAGCCCGCGGGCTCGTAGAAGCGCAGGTTGCCCGACAGCTGGAACACCGCGTCCACGACCGCCGTCCCCGACGCGGGGTCGGACGCCTTCGCCGTGACGAGCTGCAGCGCGAGCAGCTCGACGCTGCGCAGCACCGCGCCGTCGAGGTTGAACAGGTTGTCGCCCGACATCGAGAAGACGTACGTGTCGTGCTCCGTGCCGTCGGGCAGGCGCTGGCGCTGGTGCGCGCCGTCGAGGATGACGTTGTTGCCGTGCGCCGTCGGAAGGAGGCGCGCCGACGCGCCGAACAGCCGGTTGACGAGCAGCTCGGCCCGGCTCGTGAACGTCGTCACCGCCGAGTTGCGGATGCCGACCGTGAGCTGCAGCACCCGGAACGCGTACGCGATGTTCTCGTCGAAGTACTGGTCCTCAGGGTTGAGGTAGTCGATGAGCCCGAACATCGACGAGCGCTCGAACGCGATCCGTCCTTCGAGGACCTTGTACGGCGTCACGGACATGCCGAAGTGGTGCGCGCCGAAGCGCGTCGCGTCGATGCCGGCGGCGAGCACCTGCAGCTCGGGCGGGAGCTGTTCGAGGGGGACGTCGACGTTGAGCGCGAGGACGCCGGTCCAGTCGGGGTCGTCGACGACGGTGAGGAAGTTCGCGTACGGCGACGTCGGGGCGGCGGTCACGGCCTGACGCGCGGCGTCGATGACGCCGGCGATCGCGGTCTGCGCGTCGGCCGGCTTGCCGGTCGCCGACGCGGCCTCGGGCCACGCCCACGTCGAGACGTCGCGGACGAGGTTGGCGACGCTGCGCCCCAGCACGAACTTCATGAGGACGTACGTCTTCTCGCCCCAGTTGTCGGGGGAGAGGCGGAACGGCCAGCCACCGACGACCGGTGTGAGCTGCCCGGCGTAGCGCAAAAACACGCCTTCCTGCTTCTCGGTGAACGGCCGCACCGCGCGCAGCGCCGTGAGGAACTCGCCGCGCGTGCCGTACGGCTTGCCGGCCATCGCCGCGCGCACGGCGTCGAGGTCGGGCTTCGGGATCGGCGGACCGGGCAGCGTGCCGATGACGTCGAGCGCGTGCGCGTCGAGCTCGTACGCGACGGAGCCGTGCTTCACGAACTCCGTGGGGTTGCCGAGGACGAGGAACAGGTTGTTGGTCTGCATCGCCTGGCGGAACGGCCCGCTGACCGTCGTGAACCGCAGGTCGGGCTCCGGCGCGGCGGTGCCGGTGTGGCCGATGCCGAGCCACGTCCACGTCGCGTCGTCGGCCGCGACGCCGACGCCGAGGCCCTGTGGCGTGACGCCGACCTTCACCGTCTCGGCGGTCGCGCGGAGAGGCGCGGGCGCGGTGACCAGCGCGGCGCGGCGGCGCGGAGCGAGCGCTAGCTGCTCGATCGCGACGGCGTCGGTGACGGCACCGATCGCGAGGCCGCGGAACGGCGCCATCGGGAACGGCGTCGCGCCGACCTCCACGCCCGGCTCCGCCGACGTGCTCGGGAGCGTCGCCGCGGGCAGCTCGTAGAAGTCGAGGAGGTCGAACGTGTCGTCGGCGAGGTTGCGCGCGGGGTCCGGCGCGGAGAACAGCGGCGCGTCCTCCGGCTGGCTGTAGTAGCGGACCGTCGCCTCCGGCGGCGACTCGACGTAGACCCACGACGTCGTGCCGTGCTCCGTCAGCGCGTTCTCGCCGGTGGTGGCGGTGCCGAGCGGCGCGTACGCCGCCTGGCCCGGCACGAACGTCAGCGCGCAGCCGCCGGTCAGCGGGATGCCGAGGTACTCGAGGCCTGACGTGCCGCAGACGACGCGGTCGATGCCGTCGGCGCTCGTCACACCGGCGGACGAGTGGCCGATCGCGAACGCGCCGTCGGGCACGAAGTAGTACCCGCCGTTGACGGTCTCGCCGACGAAGAACGGCGCGAAGCCGAACACCAGCCGCGCGCTCGCCTGCGGCTGCAGCGTGATCGAGTGGCCGTGCGCGGTGGCGTACCCGGAGTCCAGCGGGGGCGGGGTGCCGGCGCCGGCCCACGAGTGGAACGCGAGCGACGTCCGCTCGCGGTCGAACGGCCGTAGCGGGTCGACCTCGGCGTAGAGCGTGAGCGCGGTGTCGCCGGGCTGGCGTACGGCTCCGAAGTGGACGGTGTTGACGTAGCCGTCGGTGCCGGCAGTGAAGAACCGCACGCCGGCGCCGAGCGTCGTGAACGCGTCACCGCCCGCGGCCGCGTCGAGGACGAACCGCCACGAGCCCGTGTGCCCCGCGGTCATCGACAGGACGCCGGTGCCGGTGCGCGCGAAGAGGACGTCCACCGGCGAGTACAGCGTCAGCGCAGGCGACTCCGCGCTGTCGGTGAGGACGAAGCCCCAGCCGCCGTCGGGCGACTCGGCCGGCCCGATCGCGTTGCCGCCGGTCACGCCGAGCGCGTAGTCGGCGAGCTGGAACATCGTCGTCTCGACGAGACCGTCCGTCACCGGCACCTCGGTGACGAGCCACTCGGTGACCGGCGCGGCGGGGTCGGCGACCCAGAGGAAGCGCGGCGGCCCCTGCGGCCGGTGGTCGGCGAGCCACGTCGTGAGGTCGGCGAGGAACGCCGCGCCGGCGGGCGCGCCGAGGAAGACGTACGCGCCGCCGGCGTCGCCCCACGTGGCGGTGAGCGAAGGGTCGGGGCCCAGCGTGTCCGGGTCGGTGGCGAGGAAGGCAGCGACCCTCTCCGCGGGGTCGGCCCAGTAGAGCGCCGTCGTCCCGTCACGGGTGAACGCCGGCTCGCTCATGACCCGCCACCCGTGTCGAGGAGGTCGCCGTGCAGCAGCGGCAGGTCGAGCCGCGACGGGTCGCCGGGCGTCCAGTCGAGGCGTACGGCCCAGTCCTCTTGCGGTCCCTCGGCGGTGACCGCGGCCGCGCGCGGCCGGCGTAGCGTGACGCCGGTCAGCGGCGCGGCGGCCGGCGGGCGGCGGCCGAGCCCGGCGAGGACGTTGCCGACCGTGGTGCCGAGCGGGACGAGTCGCGGCACGCCGTCGACGACGACCCGCACCAGCGCGCTGACGACCGTGCGCCCCCGGAAGTACGTCTTCGCGACACCCGCGCCGGGCGGCAGCCCCTTGCGCACGAGGTCGGTCGCGGCCTCCACCGCGGCGACGGTCGCCCCGGCGAGCAGCACGGCGTTGAGCTGCGGCATCGCGCTGCCCGGCGACGTCGTGTCGAGGAACTTCGTCGGGTAGACCAGGCGGACGAACGGCAGCTGCATCGTCGTCGCGAACGCGTCGAGCGCCCCGCCGCCGCCCGCCTGCTGCGCCCCGCTCTGGACGCTCGGCACGGTGACGCCGCGCTGCGTGAGGGCGGCGAGGAACGCGTCGAGCCCGTTGGTCCACGTACCCGAGCGGTCGTACGACGCGACCTCGTACTCGGCGACGGCGGTGGCGACGTAGCCGGACAGCGTCGTCGTCTGCGCGCCGGGCGCGACCTGGTAGCCCTCGTACTCGACGCGCAGCACGACGCCGGGCCGCAGGTCGAAGCAGCCGCGCGCGAACTGCAGGCCGTACGCGAAGTACAGCGTCTCCGCGAACGTCTGCGGCAGCGCCCGCGACACCGCCTCGGTGAGGACCGCGATGCCGTACGGCGTCGCGCCGAGGCTCTGCAGCCGCGTGACGAGCGTGACCCACGCGGCGGGCACGTCGGCGCGGCTCGCGCCGAACGTCCACACCGGGCTGGTCGCGGGGATCGTCAGCGTCCACGCGTACGGCCCCGCGGTGGCCGTCAGGGTGATGCCGAGCGGCAGGCCGTCGACCTTCGCCGGCGCCGTCGCGAAGAGCTGCGGCAGCAGCAGCGTGATCGGGGCGGGCGTCAGCGCCGGCCCCGACTGCGGGGCGACGTACGACGAGCCGACGAACAGTGACGCAGGGAACACCGCCGCCGGCGTGGACGGCGCGCCGGCCGCGGTGCCGGCCAGCGGCTGCACGACGAGTCCCGTCGCCAGGTCGCTGGTGGTGAGCGGCCACTGCCCCGACGTGGCGGCGGTGTCGCCGAGGGCGGTGACCGTCGTACCCGCGAGCGTCGAGACGCGGTAGCCGCTCGCGCCGGCGACCGGCTCCCACGACGCGCGGACGGTGGCGCCGTCGTACGCCGCGGTGACCGGTGCCGGGGGAGTGGCGAGCAGCGGTGTCGCCGCGGGCGGGCCCTCGACGGTGCGCTCCGCGGTCGAGGCGGTGGCGAGGACGGAGACGGCGTACGTCCCGCCGGCCGCGAACGTGCTCGCAGGCAGCGTGCACTCCGCGTCCGTGACGTCGTGCGTCGCGACGGTGTGGGTGCCGTCGGTGACGGTCACGGCGTAGCCGGTGGCGCCGGCCAGCGGGTCCCACCTGAGGCGCGCGTCGCCGCTGTGCGCGTCGAACGCGACGGGGTGGAGCGCCGGCTGCTCGGTGATCAGGGGAACGCAGTCGGCCGCGCCGGTGGTGTGCGCCGCGGTCGCGCGGACGGCGGCCGTCCAGGGTCCCGGCGGGATCGGGAGAACGGCCTCGTGTCCCTCGATGTCGAGCCCGCGGCCGGCGACGTCGACGCGGTACGTGCTCGCGTCGCCGGTCCACGCCAGCCGCAGGCCGGTGCCGTCGTACGTCGCGTCGGTGACGACCGGCGGCGCGACGAGGACGTCGACCGGCGCGCTCTCGACGCCGCGCGCGATCTCCCCGGCCATCGCCTCGACCGTCACCGCCGGCGCCGTGCCCGGCGCGGTCTCCGGGGCGTACGGGATACGTGCCGTCCGCTCGGCGGTCACGACGACGACGGGGTCGGCACCGGGCGCGCGGAGCGTGACGGCGTAGCGGTCGACGGCGGCGTCGGCGGTCGCGTCCCACGTCGCGACGACGGACTCGCCGTCGTACGTCACGGTGAGCCCGGCCGGCGCGACGGTGAGCAGTGTGGCGGCGTTGCCGAGCGGGCCGGTCGCGACGCCGGCGATGCCGCGCAGCGCGACGGTCGCGGCGTTGGGTACGTCCTCGGGCAGCGTGAGGACGACGGGGTTGTCGGCCGTGGCTGGCAGGGCGACCTCCGTGCCGTCCCAGCGCACGACCGGCTGCACCGACGCGAGCGGCGGCTCGGCGGGCGGGGTCCACGGGATCGTGACGAGGCGGCCCGCGCGGGTCGTCGCGGAGCGCAGGAGTGGCCCGGCGGCGACGACGTCGAGACTCACCGTCGGTCCTTCCGCGACGCCCGCGACCTCGGTGACCGACGCCTTCCCCGCGACGAGCGGGAGGCTCGCGGTGGTGCCGTGCACGGTCGTCACGGCGTCGCCGAGCGCGACCCGGAACGTCGCGTCCTCCGTGCCCGTCCAGGCCAGCGCGACGTCGTCGCCGCCGGCGCGCGCGGCGGTGAAGACCGGTGGCGCCGTGGGTGCGGGGACAGGTACCGACCACGGCCCCGTCGCGACGCCGTCGGTGCCGCGGACCGCGACAGCCGCCGCGCCGGCCGGTACGTCGAAGCGGGCCGTGCCGTCCTCGACGCGCCGCGGCGTACCCGGCGTGCCGTCGGTGTAGAGGACGGCGTCGATCGCCGCTGCGGCCGGCAGCGCACCGCGGGCGGCGGTGACGACGAGCTCGCTGCCGCAGACGACGGAGGTCACGTCGGCGGGGACGAGCACGACAGGCGCGGTCGCGGCGGGCCCGCTCGTCGGACCCACGCGGGCCCGGACGGACACGGTGTACGACGCGCCCTCGGCGACCGGCTGGTGCAGCGGAATCCGCAGGGGCGCAACGGATCCGGCCCTCGTCGTGACGACCGTGACGTCGTCGCGGAGCACCGTCACGTCGTACGCCGCCGGGGTCACGCCGGACGGCGGGGTGACGTCGAGCGTGAGCGTCGCCCCGTCGTACGTCGTGGTCGTCACGGCCGGCGCGCCGAGGACGAGGGTGAGCGGCGCGGACGCCGGTCCGCTGCCGGTCGACGACACCGCCTGGACCACGACGGTGTACGCCGCCGAGGACCGCGCGACGCGAACCGCGCCGGTGGTCGCGGGGGCAGCGACGTCTGCCTGTGCGTCCTTCGTGCCGTCCTTCAGCACCGTGACGCGGTACGCCGTCGCGCCGGTCACCGGCGTCCACGCGGCGGTCAGCGTCGTGCCGTCGAAGTCGGCGGCGAGCAGGCTGGGACGTTCGGTGGGGATCGCGAACGCGGGGCCGTACGGGCCGATGGAGACGGCGTCGTTCGAGTCGACGACGACCGCGAGCGTCGCCGCGGCGAGGCAGCCCGGTGGCTGCGGCGCGGGGACCGCGGCGGACCCGCCGTGCACCTCGGTCTCCGGTCCCGGCGGCGCGCCGTTGAGCGCGAGCCGCAGCCGGTACGTCTCGTCGGCGGTGCCCGGCGTCGCGAGCGTCAGCGCACCGGTGGCGGGGTCGGTGTCCGCGTGCGTGACGGCGCCGGTGTCGAGCACGACGGCGACGTACTGCGACCAGCCGTGCGACGACTCGCCGGTCTTCTCCTGGACCGCGACGGTGTAGTCGTGGCCGGGGACGAGGTCGACCGGCAGCCAGCCGTTCATCGTGCGGCCGGCCTCGACGACCGCGACCGGGTGGGGGCGGCCGTCGGCGAAGACGTTGATGACGTACGTGGTGGCGGGGTTGGGGCTGGCGAGCCACGAGACGCTGAGGATCCCGCCGTCGTAGCGGACCCGGGTGATCTCCGGACCGCCAGGCTGCTGCGCTCGTTCCCCCGTTGTCGCCATAGGGCCTCCGTACGGAAGGCGGCACGCTACCGCCGCCTCTTCGAAGTAGGCAACGCTGGCGTCGGGGACAGGGCCGAAGGTCCGGGATCCCCACGCACAAGTACGTTCGGGGTGTAACGCGCCGACCACGAGGAGGAGCGATGACGTTCGACCCGGGGCCGCTCGCCGACGTCGCGATGACGCGCGACGGCGAACGATGGACGCTCGAGCTCGCGCGCGAGCTGCGTTTCGCGCCAGACCGTGTGTGGGCGGTCCTCACCGATCCCGCGCGGTTGAGGGAGTGGGCGCCGTACACCGCGGACCGCGACCTGGGCAGCACCGGTGACGTGACGCTGACGATGCTCGACGGCCAGTCCGCCGACCTGCCGGCCACGGTGCGGCGAGCCGACGCGCCGAAGGTCCTCGAGTACACGTGGGGCGGCGACCAGCTCCGCTGGCAGCTCGATCCCGCCGGTGCCGGCACGCGGCTGACGCTGCGGCATTCGGTCGCCGATCGCGGCACCGGCCTCGACGTCGCGGCCGGCTGGCACCTCTGCCTCGCGGTCGCCGAGCGCCTGCTCGACGGCGACCCGGTCGGGCCGATCGTCGGCGCGGCCGCACTCGACCACGGGTGGACCGAGCTGCGCGACGCGTACGAAGCCCGGCTGGCCTGACACGCCGAATCCGCTGGTGTGCAACGACTTTTTCTTCTCGCGCGTCGTGCGTGCGCGGCCGCAACCTCCCTTGACCCGCGTCTGGCGCACCGACACGATCCCCCCGCCATACCTACCCAGAAGGGGGCAAAATCGTGCGATCACGATTGCTGTACGCAGCAACCGCGGCACTCCTGCTCAACGTCGTAGTGCCCGCGACCGCGCAGACCGCCGAGATCGACCGGGCGGCCGCGGTCCGCCTGGTGAAGCAGATCTGGTCCGAAGGGACGTGGGAGCAGCAGGAGGCGGCGTTCTACAAGCTGTCCTACGAAGAGCAGGTCGCGGCGTGGAACGTCATGACCGACGTCCGGCCCGGCAAGACGTGGACCTCGGCGCCGACCGACGACGCCGAGCTGCGCGGCCCGTGCCAGAGCCAGGAGATCGACGAGTGCGACCACGCGCCGGCGCCGAAGCCCCAGCCGAGCACCAAGCCGGCGCCGAAGGAGCCGTCGAAGCCTCCGATCGTGACTCCACCCGTCCAGAAGTGCGACACCCAGACCGCGTACGTCGGGTATGAGGTCTTCGGCGAGCCCGAGCTCTACGCGTTCGTCTACGCCGGACAGCTGTCGTGGTGCTACATGTACCCGTCGGTGACGGGTCCGCTCAGCGACTACACCAGCCACTCCTACGCCGCCAACTGCTGCATGTTCCCGTGGGACACCGATGCGAGCAGGTACGTCGACAAGCTGGTCCCGCTCCCCGCGGCGAACACGCAGAAGATCGTCGACCACCACACGGGGTACTTCTTCGCGAAGGCGAAGCTCGGTCCGGTCGAGGTGGGGCAGACCAGCACGCCGAACGTCCACGCCACCGTGCTCGCCGACGGAAGCTACGTGTGCGGATGAGCGCCGTGAAAGCCGCGGCCGCGGCTCTTCTCGCGGCAGGCCTCGTAGTCGGGGTGGCTCCCGGCGCGGGTGCCAAGCCCTCCGTGGTGTCGGGCATCGAGATCCCGTTCCCGATCGCCGACTCGACCTGTCCCTCGACGGGCAGGGTTCGTCTCTACCCCGAGGTCACCCCTGGTCTCGTCGTGCATGAGGAGATCCGGGCGGTCGTGGACTCGCCCATCTGCAAGACGGTCACCTGGGACGTCCGCGTCGGCATCATCGACAACGCGCCCGGGTACCCGGTCAAGAGCACGGCGGGCACCGGCGTCGGCTCGGCGTTCGCCGCGCAGAACGTCACCTACGCCATCGGCGCTCGATCCGCGGCGAACGTCCCCGAGGTCGTCCGCGGCCCAGCGCGGGTCATGCTGCGGACGACGTGGGTCGGCTCGAACGGTGTCCGGGGCTGCATCATCAACGACTGGGTCGTCGCGTCGTACGTCGACGCGTACGAGGTCGGCCCGGTCATGCCCTGTGACGACCGTATCCAGATCATCGACTAGCACGGACAGCGAAGGCGCGGGGTGCGGCGGGACTCGTCGCGCCCTGCGCCTCTCGCGTTGCTACGGCGTGAGGACGATCTTGTTGCACTCGTCCTGCTTGTCGCGGAACAGCTTGAAGCCCTCGGGGGCCTGCGCCAGCGTCATGCGGTGCGAGATCACCGACGCGGGGTCGATCTCGCCGTTGACGATGCGGTCGAGCAGCGGCCGCAGGTAGCGGTGCACGTGGCACTGGCCGGCCTTGATCGTGATCGACCTGTTCATGACGGAGCCCATCGGGAACTTGTCGAGGAACCCGCCGTACACACCGATCACCGAGACGGTGCCGCCGTTGCGGCAGGCGAGGATCGCCTCGCGCAGCGCGTGGCCGCGCTCGGTCTCCAGCTTCGTCGCCTGCTTCGCCTTGTCGTACGCGTGGATGGCCGGGATGGGGCTGTGCGCCTCCATGCCCACGGCGTCGATGCACGCGTCGGGCCCGCGGCCGCCGGTGGTCTCGCGCAGCGCCTCCAGCACGTCGACGTCCTCGTAGTTCAACGTCTCCGCGCCGAACTTGCGCGCGTACGCGAGCCGGTACTCGAAGCGGTCGATCGCGATGACGCGGTCGGCGCCGAGGAGGTACGCGCTCGCCACCGCGAACTGCCCGACGGGACCCGCGCCCCACACCGCGACGACGTCGCCCGGCTTGATGTCGCACATCTCCGCGCCCATGTAGCCGGTGGGCAGGATGTCCGTCAGGAACAGCACCTGCTCGTCGGTGAGGTCCTCCTCGATCTTCAACGGGCCCACGTCGGCGAACGGCACCCGCGCGTACTCCGCCTGCCCGCCGGCGTAGCCGCCGGTCATGTGCGAGTAGCCGAAGATGCCGGCGGTCGCGTGACCCATGAGCTTCTCGGCGATGGCGGCGTTCGGGTTGGAGTTCTCGCAGAGCGAGAACGCCTGCGCGGCGCACGCGTTGCACGCGCCGCAGGCGATGGGGAACGGCACGACGACGCGGTCGCCGACCTGGAGGTTGGACACGCCGCGACCTAGCTCGACGACCTCGCCCATGAACTCGTGGCCGAGGATGTCGCCCTTGCGCATCGTCGGGACGTAGCCGTTGTAGAGGTGCAGGTCCGAGCCGCAGATCGCGGTGGACGTGACCTTCACGATGGCGTCGCGGTCGTTGAGGATGACCGGGTCCGGCACCTTCTCGACGGAGACGTCGTTCTTGCCCATCCAGCAGTTGGCTTTCATGTTCGTTCTCCCTACGCGTGGACGGGCTGGGCGGGCTGCTGCGCGGCGAGCCTGCCGGCACGGACGCCCTCGGGCGTGCCGTCGGAGCGCACGACCTCACCGGTCTCGACGACCTGCTTGAAGCGGCGCAGGTCGTCGCGGACCTGCTGCGCCGGCTCCTCGCCGAACATCCGCGCGACCATCGACCCCGCGCGGCCGCCGGGGATGTCGTACTCCAGCTCGACGCGCACCTCGGTGCCGCGGTCGCCGGGCGCCGGCGCGAACGTCACGCGGCCGGAGTTGGGCACCTTCGCGCCGGGAAGCGAACGCCACGCGATGACCCGCCCGCGCGAGTCCTCGGTGAGCTCGGCGTCCCACGTGACGGTCTTGCCGCCGGGCGCCTTCGCGGTCCAGCGGGAGGTCTTCGCGCCGGTCTTCTCCACGGACTCCAGGTGGTCCATGAACGACGGCAGGTTGGTGAGGTCGCGCCAGTACTGGTAGACCTCGATCGCGGGAGCGTTGACGGTGACGGAGGCGTGGACCTGCCCGTCCTCGTCGGCGCCGCGGCGGCGGCTGCTCAGCGCCGCGACGAGGTCGAGCGCGCCGATGCCGGTGACGGCCGCGGTGACGGCGATGGTGCGCGCGCGGCGGCCCGGGTCGCGGTTCTTCAGCGCCTTGGCGAGGACCGCGAGGTCCATGGTGTCGCCGACGACGCGCGTGAACGCCCAGACCCGCTTGTGCGTGCCGCCGAGCAGACCGGCGGCATGGACGAGCTCGCGGGCGCCGACGGCGCGGATCACGCCGGGCGCGGAGGCGGCGTCGTCGACGCCGGAGAGGCGGGCCACCTGGCGGGTCGCGGCGAGGTTCGCCGCGCCGAGCCCGAGGCTGGCCCAGCCGAGAGCACGGTGAAGGGTGTCGTTGGCCATGAGGCGGCGCTACCCGCCCCATGGCCGCTCACACGTTCGTCAGATGCACTTGCCGGTCAGCGTGTAGACCGGCTCCTTGCAGACCGGCGGCCACGCGTGCGCGGGGACGGCGGCGAGGGCGAACGCGACAGCGGACACGGCGAGCACGAGACGCCTCATGGCGTACCTCCGAGGGGTCGAGGGGGCGCCCAGCATGCCCAAACCGGGGCGTACGCCGCAAGGTGTCAGCGATCGCGGACCGCCACCCAGATCTCCTCGATCAGCCCCTCGGCGAAGCGGTAGATCGCGAGCCACTCGAGGTCGCGGTACTCCGGCTCCGGCAGCGGGACGCCGGGGGCGGACTCCGTGCGGGTGCCGTACGCGTGCGCCCGCACGGCGACGCGGGTGCCCTCCTCGACGAGGTCCTCGACGTCGATGCGCCAGTCCGGTGCGGTGCGCGCCTGCCACGCGTAGAACACGCGCAGCGCGTCGCGGTCGGGCGCGAAGCCGTGGCCGGCGTACGACGGCGACACCAGCTCGTCGACGACGGTGAGGTCGTGCCGGTGGACGGCGCGGTCGAGGTACGCGAGCACCAGGGTGCCCAGCGGGCCAGGCGTTCCGAGGTTCATGGGACGGCACCGTACGCCGCGGCCGTCGACACGCGAACGGCCGGTGGCGCGGGTCGTGGGGATCCCGCGCCACCGGCCGCCGTACCGCTACGGGCTACCGCGAGCAGGACGCCGGCGGCCCCGAGTTGACGTTGAACACCTGGGAGCAGCCCCGCCCGAGCGGCGTCACGTACGCCGGCGCGAGGCCGAGCACCGACACGACGAGGACGTCGGCGCCGTTGTAGTAGATGCCGGCGTAACCGGGGACGCAGACCAGGTTGAGCGGGCCGCACGCGACGGTGCCGTTCGTCTCCGGGGTCACGGTCGGGCTGCCGGCCCCGGCCGAGAACACGTCCGGGCCGATCGGGAAGCGGTTGCCCGCGACCCACAGCTCGGTGCCGTACAGCTGGAGCCCGGCGCCGGTGGTGCCGCCCGGGGCGCCGGTGCCGACGGTGCCCACGACCAGCCCGATCTGGCCGGTCCCGACCTCCTGGGTGACCTGGCAGGCCGCGCCGACGCAGAGCCACACCGGCAGCGCGACGCCGTACGTCCCGTTGCCGTTGTCGCAGACCCGCGGTCCCGTGCCCATGCCGACGTGCCCGCTGGCGCCGAGCTGGTTCGGCACCGCGATCAGGTTGGTGCCGGCGCCGGTGTAGTTCTCCGGGTGGGTGCTGCACGCGGCGGCACCGGGGGTGCCGTACGGGTGCACGCGCACCTCCCACTCCTGGTAGACGACGCCGCTGGTGCCGGCGCAGACGCGCGTGTCGACGTAGTTCGGCGTCCAGTTCGTGATGCTGAACGACACGTGGACCGGCGACGCCAGGACCGACGTGTCACACGGTGCGGCGCTGGCCGGAGCGGCGCCGCCGAGGACGACCGCGGTGGTCGCCACGACGGTCGCGGCGAACGCGGACAGGACTCTCTTCATTGCTGGGTTCCCTCCCGTTGAGCGGGCACGCGACGCCGCGGCCCGCGGTGGTGTTGCGAACGCGCGCCGGTCAGCCGCAGGGGACCGGGCCGGCGAGCGAGTAGAGCGGCACGCAGCGCGCACCGCCGGGCACCGTGACGTACGTCGTCCCGGCGAGCGGCAGGCGGATGCCGACGATCGTGCCGCCGTCGTAGGACACGCTCGACGGGACGCAGTTCGGCCCGAGGACGCAGAGCGCGCCGTTGTCGCCGGTGGTGACGCTGCCGTCGCCCACCCAGACGTACGTGTCGTGGCTGGGGCCGATGCCGTACAGCGTGTTGTCGGCGACGAGGTACGTGCCGTAGAGCTGGTAGCCGGCACCGGGCTCGGTCCCGACGACGGGCTTGAAGACGCCGACGATGGCGCCGGTCTCGCCGACCGGGGTGCAGTTGCTCCCGGCGCAGACGAGGCCGGCGACGACGACCTTGTACGACCCGTCGGGGTACGAGCAGACCTGCGGCCAGAGCGAGTACGCGGCGTACCCGTTCAGCCCGATCGTCCCTGGTGCCGTCTCCGCGATCAGGCTGGTGCCGATCGTGCGGCTCTCCGCGGTGCCGCAGCCGAGAGTGCCGGGGCGGACAGCGACCTCGAACGCCTGGTACGCGACCGAGCTGGTGCCGACGCAGACTACGACCGAGGCCCGCGGCAGGCTCGGCGTGAGGTCGACGGCGACGTACTGGCCGGCGTGGTTCAGGATCGCCGTGCCGCAGGTCAGCGCCGCGGCCGGCGTGGCCAGACCGATCGTCGCGCCCGTCGTCGCGGTGGCGACGAGCAGCGCGGACAGAGCCTTCTTCATGCTGGGTCCCTCCCCCTAGGGGCGGGGCACGACGATCCGCCCCGCCCTCTAGGTACGGACGGGCACCCGCAATCGGGACAGCGCTACTCCACGGCCTCGCCGAGGTCGCCGTAGTCGGCGGCGGTCTCGGGGTCGCTCTCGGAGGGGCCTGCCTCGCCCTCGGGCGTGCCGATCTCGCCGGGCAGGCGCTCCTCCTCGCTGAGGCCGTTGTCTCCGAACGTGGGCTCGCTCATGTCGTGCTCCTTGGTCAGCCGTTCCCGGTCATTGCGTGCCGTGCTGCCACGGGCTTCGGCTCCGGGGAGCCGCGCTCGCGCAAGAAGATCGTGAGGACGACGATCGCCGCGACGGCGAGGAACTCGCTCTGCGAGTTCCGCAGCGACTCGAACCAGAAGCGGCTCGTCGTGAGGTAACCCCCATGACGACCGAGAACAGCGCCAGGGAGAGCCCGTTCTCCTTCAGGACGCGACGCATGGCCGTCAGTTTCCCGGCGGCCGTACGAACGAAACGGTCACGCGGCCGGCGCGGGCACCTCGAACCAGACGCGCTTGCCGTCGAGCGTCGGCAGCGTTCCCCACGCCGACGACATCGCCTCGATCAGCTCCATGCCGCGGCCGCCCTCGTCGGTCGGTCGCGCGTCACGCGGGGCCGGCAGCTCCCGCGACCCGTCGCCGACCTCGACGCGGACGGTCGCGCCGTCGTAGCGCGCGACGACGGTGAACGGCGAGACCCCGTGGGCGAGAGCGTTCGTCGCGAGCTCGCTCGCCAGCAGCTCGACCGTGCCGTCCTCGAGCAGCTCCTCCATCCGCCACGACGCCAGCACCCGGCGCAGGAACCCGCGCGCCTCGGGCACGTTGCGTGGCTCGCCGGCCAGCCGGATGCGCGCCTCCCGCGGCGGTGCCGGGCGGCGGCGGAACGGCTGCTCGCCGACGGGGTAGCGCGGCATCGTCAGCTTCTCCGGCGGGATGCCGGTGGCCTCGCTGACGCGGCGTACGGAGTCGTCCTTGGCGTCCTCCGGGACGCGGACGACGACGAGCGCGCGGTCGTCGTGCGCGCGGCCTGGCGCGAACTCCGCGAGCGCGCCCAGGACGCGGTCGGCGATGGTGTCGGCGCTGTGCCCCGCGGCGTCGAGCAGCACCGTCGGCAGCGCCTCGTCGGCGAACATCTCGCCACTCGCGCCGCGCGCTTCGGTGATGCCGTCGGTGACGAACACCAGAGCGTCGCCGGGACCGAGGCCGACCCTGTCGTCCTCCAGCGACGGCTCGTCGAACATGCCGACGGGCGTGCCGCTCTGCCCGCGTACGTCGACCCAGCCTGCGCGGCGTACGACGATCGGCCGCGGGTGGCCCGCGCAGCAGAGCGTGAGCCACGCGCCGCAGACGTCGAGCTCGAGCCGCGCGAGGACCGCCGTCGCGAACCTCGTGTCGTCGTGCTCGCCGGCCGCGAGGAGGGTGGTGTTGAGCTCGGCCAGCGCGGCCGACGGAGCGCTGTGGTGCACCGCGGTGGCGCGGATCGTCCAGCGCGCCAGGCCGGTGAGCGCCGCGGCGCGCGGGCCGTGGCCGCAGACGTCGCCGACGACGATCGCCCAGTCGTTGGCGGCGACGCGGAACACGTCGTAGAAGTCGCCGCCGACCACCAGGCCGCTGGCCGCCTCGTACCGGGTCGCGAGCTCCATCCCCGGCAGCCGGGGCGGGCCGGGTGGCAGCAGGCTGGCCTGCAGCGCGCCGGCCAGCGTCTCCGCCTCCGCGACCTGCGCCTGGGCGGCGCGGCGGATCTCCAGCGTGTCGACGACGAGCGCGGCGAGGTCGCGGAGGGTGTCGATGTCGTCTGGCTGCGGCTCGCGCGGAGTGCGGTCGGCGACACAGAGCGTCCCCAGGCGGAAGCCGTCGGGCGTCGTCAGCGGGACGCCGGCGTAGAAGCGGATGCGCGGCCCGCTCGTGACGAGCGGGTGGTAGCGGGTGCGCGGGTCGGCGGCGGCGTCGGTCACGACGTACGGCTCGTCCCGCAGGATCGCCGAGGCGCAGAGGCCGGGGAGGCGTTCGGCCTCGGTGGCGCCGTCGAGGCCGTGGCGGGAGGCGTACCAGATGCGGTCGGCATCGACGACGCTGACGAGCGCGACGGGGACGTCGAGGAGGCGGGCGGCGAGCGCGGTGATGCGGTCGAGCGCGCGGTCCGGCGGCGCGTCGAGGAGGTCGTAGCGGCGGACCGCGGCGAGGCGCGCGGACTCGTCCGCGTGTCCCGCGGTCACCGTTCCAGGGTAAGCGGAGGGGCCGGCGCCGTCGTGGAGACGCCGGTTGATCCGGGACAGAATGGTGGCGTAGAAAGGCCATCGAATGGCATCATTGCGCCATCAGATCACGGTTGAGCAGACTCTCTTTCCCGACATCATGAAAGGATGTCCAGTCGGGGCGTCGTCATCGCCGCGCTCGCTCTCTTCCTCCTCGCCGTCTGGCTGGCGCTCTTGTCAGCGGAGCACCTCCAAGCGCTCTCCGGTGGCGACCAGATGCCAGAACCTCCACCCGTTGGCCTGCGTCGACGTGCGCGCTGGATTGATCGCCGCGATGGCCGCGCGCGCGGCTCCGCTGGGGCTCTTGAACTCGCGCCCTGCCAACGGATCGCTGGTGATCGTGAGCCTCCGGGTCGCCGGCAGGTACTCGCCTTCGACGCGGCGCTTCTCGTACTCCCCGTAGACGGCAACCGGCTGTAGCGGGTCGGCGCCCGGGCGGTCAGGGGGCGGCGTCGCGCGCGCGTACTCCCGGACGGCGCGTGCGACGACCTCCCCCTCGGTGACCCCGAAGACGCGCGCAGCGAAACGCACGTGCGCATGCTGGCGTTCATCGAGGTCGATATAGCCCACCGCAGAATGATTCTCCCGGTGACCACCGGAGCGGTGAGTGCGACGCGGGCGTAATTACGCCGCTGTCAGGCGCAACTGTGTCACTGCGCTACTCGACGTCGTCGTCCAGTCCCTCGGCGTCGTCCGCGGTGGACTGCTCCCGCACCGGGGCCGGCTCCTTCGATTGCTCCCCGGGCTTCTTGACGGTCTCGTCGATCACCTCGGACACCAGGGCCCGAGGCTCCTTCCCGTACTTCTCGGCGGTGCGCTCGACCACTGCCGTCTGCTCGTCGTTCAGCTCGACCCGTTCCATGCCGGCCATGGTGGCACGGAGTGAGGTTGAGCGTGCTCACGACGCGGTGTCAGCGTGCCCGCTTGATGCGCAGGTCTCCGCTGACCGTACGGCCGCTCACCGACACCAGCGGCCCGTCGTCGCCGTCGCCGGGGGCGGCGTCGAGCTCGACCTCCGACTCGAGATCTCCGCTCACGGTGCTCACGTCGACGCGCACCCGCGCGCCCTGCCGTACGCCCACCGACACGTCGCCCGACACCGAACGCACCTCGACGTCGCCCTGCGCCACGGCCGTCAGGTCGATGTCGCCGGAGACCGCCTGGACGTGGGCGCCGTTGTCGATCGTCGCGACCCGCAGGTCGCCGGAGACGACGGACGCGTCGAGCGTGCCGGCGACGTGCCCGAGCTTGATGTCGCCGGATGCCGACTTGAGCCCGCCGTCGCCGCGCAGCTCGTCGACGCGCAGGTCGCCGCTCGCGCTCTCGATCCGTACGGTCCCCGCGTCGCCCAGGCTCACGTCACCCGACGCGGTCTTGCCGCGGACCTCGGCGAAGCGGCCCTCGCCGCGGACGTCGGCGGACGCCGTCGTGAACGCCAGCGAGCTGTCGTGCGGCACCCGCACGTCGACCCTGACCCGGGGCTCGCGGCCGAAGAACGTCCCCTTGTTGCGCGGCACCGCCACGTCGAGCCGCCCGTCGCGGTACTCCACGCGGGTCTCCTCGGCGGCCTCGCGGCTGGGGTCGTCGTTGCGCATCGCGGTCACCTCGACCTCCGCGCGCACGGCGTCGGTGGTCGTCACGCGGACCTCGCCCGCGGAGTTCTCGACGCTGACCTGGACGGGCCCGTCGATCTCGAACGTCTGCATCTGTCGCTCCTAGCTGCGGCCGTAGCCGGTCAGTCGCCGGCCTGGCGTACGTCGGGTGGACTGGCCGCCGCGCGCGATGGTGCGCACGAGCCAGGTGTTGACGGAGACCCCGTCGGCGGCGGCCCACTGCTCGACCTGCGCCTTGAGCGCCTCGGGGAGCCGCAACGTGATCCGCGCGGCGTGGTCGTCGCCCGCGCCGGCCGGGGACGGCTCGGGCTCGGGGTCGGCGACGTACACCAGCTCGGGGTCGCGGCCGGCGAGACGTACCTCGACGTGGCCGGCCTGGAGCTGGGAGTTCAGCTGGTCGGCCGCCTGGCCGGCGGCGTCGAGCAGCCACAGGTGCGCGGCGGCCTCGAGAGAGGCGGCCACCCGCTGGACGACGGCGGCGTTGGCGGTGTCGCCCGCCGCGGCCTCGACCTCCCGTCGTACGGCGTCGAGGAGGGGTGCTGTCTGCATGACATCATGATGATGTCACAATGATGCGCCTGTCAAGCGTCGTACGACCGCGCCGCCCGGCAGACGGCCACCGCGAGCCCGACGACGAGCGCGAGGATCGCCGCGAACGCCTGCGCGGTGCCGCCGGTCACGACCGCGGAGCCGGACGGGAGCACGTCGGCGACGACGTGCGTGACGAACGCCGCGGGGAGCAGCGCCGCGAGGAAACCGACCAGGAACCCTTCGAGGGCCGCGCGCCACGGGACGCGAACCGGCTCGGCCGCCTTCGTGCGCGCTTCGATGAGGATGTCGTTGACAGTGGGCACGACAGGCTGCCTTCCCGGCCTCGCGCGGCCGGACACCTGTAGCGCTTGGCGAAACGGCCTGATGGTGGCCGAGCGTGACCGGCCGCGTCCCAGGTGAGCGCCTTCGCTCTGATCGGGGTGCGATCTGCGCTTTTTCCCCGCACGGCCCGCAACCCGGTTGCGGAGCCGACCCGAGCACC